>JBAZNK010000010.1 GCA_041649255.1 bacterium | reverse complement strand
GCGAATAAGTTTGTTGCGAATAATATTCCTGTAAATAATATGGGTAGGTGGGAGCACGTGCTCCCACCTCTACCCTGTGTTTTGTTTATCATTTTAGTAGTACTAACTTCTTTGTTATTTTAATTATATTAGATTCTTCCCCTTCACTACGTTCAGTGTCAGAATGACAAACTGCCGTTAATTGCACAAAATATATTCCACTCTTTTTTATGTTTGGCGTGAAGGTATAATCGCCTTTGGATAGTGTACCGGAATAGACAGTGCTTTTAAGTCTACCCGTTAAATCGTAAATCGTTATTAGGACATTAGGGTAATAGTCATTCGGGACAGAGAGGGAAATTTTATTTTTTATTACTTCCAAATTAAATCCCGTCTTGGCGGGATTTAATTTCTCTTCTTCTACTCCAATCTCAAAATAAGCAGCTTTTTTCAAATGTTTATTCGTAAAATCGTAATAGACTACTGCCGTTCCCCCAAAGAAACTTACTCCGGAAGGATACCCTCCCACATCTCCTGCAGTGTCTGCTATTCCCCAGTTAAGCATTTTTAAATCTCCGTTAGTTTTGTCGTAATAGCACAAATCGCTAAAGTATCCATTACGTCCGAAATTAGCAAACAACCCTACATCGCCGGTCGTATCTCTTTTATAAAATTGCCAATTTAAACTGTCTTTATTTTTCCAAGTTTCTTTTAAGTCTCCATTTGTTTCATCGTAATAATCTATTCTGGTCCACCATGAAGAAAAAGATATAAAACTGTATTTTCCAACATCTCCCGCCGTATCCGCTTTTTCAATTTGCCAGTTTGTTCCGTTATATTTGGCTAATTTCAAATCTCCATTAGTGCTGTCATAATAACTAATAGTGATTGTATCCGCATATCCATCTATAGAGTTATATTTTCCAACATCTCCGGCAGTATCTATTTTTTGAATGCTCCACGCAGAATCTTTAAAATAAGCCAACTTCAAATCCCCGTTAATCGCATCATAATAACTTATATAAGGTGTTTTATTTAACGTATCCACGTAAATCGAAGTGAATTGACCAACATCTCCTGCGCTGTCTATAATGGATAATTTAAAGGTGTCGGATAAATAACTCTTTCTCCATGCGCATTTCAAGTCTCCATTAGTAACATCGTAGTAACCAATCAAAATACTTTCTTTAATCGGGAGTCCTGAAGAATCATTCCATGCCGTAGTTGAAGTAAATCTTCCAACGTCTCCCGTACTGTCTACAACTATAGGGGATAGGCTATTCCAGAATGCGCCTATATCATTAATAAATTTAAGATTGCCATTAGTTTCATCGTAATAACTTGCGGCAAACCCGGAATCGGAAAAATAGTCGTGAAATATACCGGCACAATGTGCACACAAAGATGTGTATTTTCCGACATCTCCACTGCTATCTATCGTTTGAGTCATCATAGCATAACTTATTTTTGTGAAGATAATTAACCATAAAGCAATCAGACAGAATTTTTTCATATTTCTCCTTTTCTATTTTTGAAGAAGACACTTACTATATACTTTCATTTTACTGTTTTGGCAAGTTTTTTTTGGGGTTTATTGCAGGCTGCAAAGAAGGAGAGACAGAAATCTTTGGAAAGGGCATATTATTGTAGGGGTGGGGGGGGAACTATAAGTCGTCCCTACAGAGAAAAATTTTTCCGATGTGGATAAATGCAAAGGAATCTGAGAATATTACAAGAAATCTTAGAATTTTACTATGAATTTTTCTTGCAAAAAAATACACATATATTTAAAATGCGCGGAGTTAGTTAATTAGTTAATAGGGTATTAGGGTATTAGTTAATAGGGTACCCAGCTATGCTGGATAAGAATCTCTAAAGGCTAAAGCCTAAGAGTTTCTAATTAGTTAATAGGGGAATTAGTTAATCGTAGAATAAGGCTAAAAAGGGGCCTTTGGAGTTTTCCCCGGTGAAGCCGGGGGAAGTTAGTTAATAGTTATTAGGATATTAGTTAATAGGGGGAAAAAAGATAGCATATCCATGCCTAATGGCGGGCGGGGATTTTGGGTTGGGGAATTTGGAGTGCGGAGTAACGGATTGGGGATGTGTCCAGCCACAGCTGAGCTGGACAAGTTGGAGTCCCGCGGAGCGGGATACCCAGCATAGCTGGATAAGAAACTCTAATGGCATTGCCAAAGAGTTTCTAAGCAATCTCTAATCCAGCCCAGCTGAGCTGGATAACCAGTCTCTCCAGTAAAAGATGCTGGACTATAGTAATGCTTTCAGCAAAGAGACTGTAACATAGCTGGAAAGAGCTTGACTATAATGTTTCTGATGAAACAAACTCCAACTAAAAAAGAGGAGGTAGGATTATGGATAAGGGATTTGAGAATGCAGGACTTGGATGGTTGCCGGATTATCCCGATTTCAGGGATGCTACGGTAGACCACGATAAAGTCTCATCAAAGCTTAAAGCTTTGGGACAGAAAGATTCGGTCAAAGAGATGCTTACAAAAATAGGCGTCTACAAAACCGGGAAACTTACATTACCGGCAACGGTAGATTTAAGGCCGTGGTGTTCGCCGATAGAAGACCAGGGGTCGCTCGGGTCTTGCACCGCGAATGCGGGTGTAGGTTTGGTAGAGTATTTCGAGAGAAGGGCGTTCGGGAAACACATAGACGCGTCAAGGCTTTTTCTTTACAAGACGACGCGAAACACATTAAACTGGACCGGCGACACGGGAGCATTCATACGGAGCACAATGGGGTCGTTGGTGTTGTTCGGGGTTCCGCCGGAGGAACACTGGAAATATAAGATTGCGGATTTCGACAAAGAGCCGTCGGCTTTTTGTTATGCATTTGCGCAGAATTACCAGGCGTTAACTTATTACCGGCTTGACCCGGCAGGCACGACAAAAGCGGATTTGTTGGCTCGGATAAAGACGTATATTTCAGCGGGGTTGCCGTCTATGTTTGGGTTTACGGTATACAGTTCGTATACGCAAGCGGACAAGACGGGGAAAATACCGTTTCCGACAGCGGGCGAGAAGACAGTCGGGGGGCATGCGATAATGGCGGTTGGTTATGATGATGATATGAAGATAAAGAACACGAATGGGAAAGCGGTGGAGACGAAAGGAGCGATACTGATAAGGAATTCGTGGGGAACGGGATGGGGAAGCAGTGGTTACGGATGGTTGCCGTATGAGTATGTGATGAAAGGATTGGCAGTTGACTGGTGGTCGTTATTGAAGAACGAGTGGGTAGAGACGGGAGCGTTCAAAGCTTGATTTTTAAGGTATTCGAGGGATGCAAAGGCGTTGCCTTTGCATCCCTTTCGGGACAAAGAATCGTTTTTTAGTTCGGTGGGGGCGGTTGCTTTGATTGTAAAAACACCGGATATATGAGGGAAAAAAGGAGAGGGAAATATGGCTACAATTTCGAACGCGAATCTTGCTATAACGCATTCACATAGCAAGAACACTGCAAGATGTGTTGTAACTTGCAGGATAAATTTTACCACGTATGAAGTAAACCAGATGAAAGAGGGGCTTCGGTTCAGGGTGGATTGTAAGTTGTGGGGAGAGGATTTGGGGCAGGGAAACTGGTTAGACCCGGATGATTATATTTATACATACGGTTCGAAATACTTACCTGATGCGAGTCCGACAAATCCCGAGAGTCTGACTTTTGATGTAACGGTAGGCGAGAGTCTTGTGAACGAGGATACGTTTACGGATGAGATTTACGGGCAAATAACGCTAACGAATTTGTACACGTTGGTGAAAGTAAAAGTAAAGACAAACGTTGTCACACATAGTTTTTAAGAAGCAAAATATTTGTGGTAAACGGGGCTGTCGATAGACAGCCCCGTTTGAAACAAAAAATGGAAAAGATAAATATTTCAAAGAAGGCGAGTTGGGTGGAGAGTGAGGGGGCGGTATGTATAAAGGTGGGGACGACGGAATTCAAACTGCCGGGGACAGGAGCGGAATATTTTGGGATGATAAGTCGGGGGTTGAGTTTAAAGGAAGTGGTTGGGAAGATGAGAGAGAAGTATCCGGAAGCGGCGGAGGAGTTGATAAAGAAGGATTATGTTTCGTTGTGCGGGACGCTGAAGGAGTTTGGGGTGATTGAGGGGGGAGGAAGGAGCATATCAGAGGATCAGAATATCAGTAGGCAGGATATCAGGTTATCAGAGAACCAGTGTGAGGAATGGAAAAGAGACAAGACACAAGAGGCAATAGACAAGGGAAAAAGAGAGGGGGAGGGGATAAAGATAGAAGTAAGGAATGGTGTGGGAGGGGAAACATTGATGGAGGAGAGTGGGAGGAGGGCGTTTTTGAAGAACGTGCCATTTTATCTGATATGGGATGTGACGTATAAGTGTCCGTTTGATTGTGTGCATTGTTATTTCAAGGGGCGGAGTAAAAGGGGAGAGATGGGAGTAGAGAAGTGCATAGAAATATTAAGTATCCTGAAAGAGCTTGGGGTTTATAAGATAGACTTTACGGGAGGGGAAGTTTTTAATAAAAGAGATGTGCAACGACTACTTATAGAATCTCGAAAGTTAGGTTTTTACGTATCGGTTCTTTCGAACGGGTTTCTTTTAAAACCGCAAGACATTGATTTGTTAAAGGATTATGACATTTTGGTTAAAGTAACTCCGTATGGATGTGACGAAGAAACTTGTCGCAGTATAACTCAATATACTGGCAAGGGGAACATACATAAGGCAGTAATGGAAAATCTTTCAAAGCTATATGAGAACGGAAACAGGTTTTTAATTAACGTTACTTTTTTGAAAGAGAATTTTCATCACTCGCGGGAGTTTTTAAATCTTTTTGAGCATTTTGGTCAGGAACCTCTTTTTAGTATGGAGTTATATTCGGGCGTTAGAGGTGGAAAGTATCCGTTGAGACATCAAGTTGTGAAAGAAGAAATAGAGAAATACAAAGATATTTTATCTATCCTAAAAGGGCGAGAAACATTTGAACCTATTTGCAGGGGAGGGCGTAATCTTTTTGCCATCAGACCAAACGGAGACGTACATCCCTGTTATAGATTACCTGTTAAAATAGCCAATATCACAGATACAAATTTTAAGGAGGTTTGGAAAAATCACAAAGTGTTGAAAAAAATAAGAGCTCTAAAAAAGGAAGATTTTAACAAATGTCTTAACTGCGAACTCAATTTAAGTTGTAATTTTTGTATAGCCAAAAACCTTGAAGAAACGGGAAGTTATAAAGAGCCATCACATCTTGCCTGTGCAGGGGCGAGCATACATAAAATATTAACGCAAGATAAAAAGAGCCAAAGCAGATATAAGGGGAAAGAATCGTTTGGAAGAAATGAAGAAAACAGAGACTGTTAAATAAAAGTCTCATAACAAAAAAGGAGGTGAAAAATATGAATAATTATGCAAGCCCAACAATAATAGTACAAAGAGGAGTAGTTGTTCCTCGTGTTATTGGTAAAGGTCCAGATGCTATTTGTTATCCTGTGGATTATACCAATGCTTGTAATGATGGAGGTAGTAAGCCACCTATAGCGTAGAAAATAAAGCATAACTATGCTATGGCCATAATAAGTTAGTAATAGAGCGTTATATCTGCTTTGGCTTGAAGGGAAATAGATGAAAAATTTAAAAGTAATAAGGGATTTGATTGTAGAATATAAAAAGCATTTTCTAATTCTTTTGTTTGTTTCTATAGTTTCTTACATATTAGTTTATATTAATCCGTTGATGATACGGTATTTGATTGACGAGGTGATTGCGAAGAGGGATTTGGGGATGTTGGGGAGATTTATTATTTTGGTTGTGGGGTTGAACGTGGGGCTCATTGTGTTTCGGTTTATGTCGCAGCGGCTGAACATAAAGATTGGGCTTACGGTGACGAATGATAAGCGGCAACAGTTATATAAGAAAATATTGAGGTTTAGTTATAAAGAAATAAGCGGGACGGAGGCGGGGGATTTGTTGTACCGGATTAACCAGGACGCGCACAGCATAATGGCGATTATTTCGCGGATTGCTTATTCGATTTTGAATTCGGTTCTATCGGTGGTTATTATGCTGGGGTTTATATTTTATTTGAACGTGAAGATTGGGATATTCATCGCTTGTATGATTCCGTTTTATGTATGGATTTCGTTTCATTATAATCGGGAAATCGGGTTGAAGACACAGAAACTTTTGAAACAATGGTCGAAGATTACGGAGTTTCTGAGGGAGACTTTGTCGGCGCTGTTGCCGATAAAGAAGATAAGTTGCGAAGAGGTTGTCGACGGACAGCACGTTGTTTTGTGCAACGAGTTGACGGAGACGTCGAGGGATTTGAGGAATACGGGCGTGAACGCGTCGAGTTTTTCGTCGGTTTTTTCGTTCCTTGGGAATGTGTTTGCGTTGGGCGTGGGAGGAGTTTTGGTGATACGGGGGAACTTTACGATGGGGTCGTTCGTGGCGATTTTTTCGTATGTGAACCAGTTTTTTGCGCCGCTGCAGAGCCTTGTGGAGAGCATTGTCGAGTTGAGCGAAAACGTTGCGTCGTGTGTGAGGGTGAAGGAAATTATGGAAAAGGAAGAAGAAGATTACAGTAAAGAGGGGTGTCAAATAAGGGGCGAGAGCATAGAGTTGAGGGGGGTGGATTTCAGTTATGGGAAGCATAGAGTATTGGAGGGGGCGAATCTGGCGTTGGGGAAGGGGAAGATTAACGTGATTGCGGGGAAGTCGGGCGCGGGAAAGAGTACGGTTTTTAATATGGTGTTGAGGTTTTTGGAGGCGGGGCGTGGGAGTGTTTATGTGGATGGGAAGGAGATAGGGGAATACAATCCGAAGTCGATACGGCAACAGATAGGAGTGGTGGAACAGGAGCCGTTTCTTTTTAATAATACGATAAGGTTTAATATTAGTTTGGGGAAGAATTATAAGGAAGAGGAAATAGAAAACGTGTGCCGGAAAGTGAATTTGTGGGGCACGATAGAGAAGAAAGAAAAGAAGTTGGAGTACGTCGTCGGGGCGGGCGGGGATTTTTTGTCGGTCGGGGAAAAGCAGAGGTTGGCGATAGCGCGGGCGCTCGTAAGGGGGGCGAAGGTGTTGCTGTTGGATGAGCCGACGTCGAACCTGGATGCGGAGTCGCGGAAGATATTATATAAAACGTTGACGGAGTTGAAGGAAGAGTTGCTGGTGGTTTTGATAACTCATAATTTTAATGAGCTGGTGGAAGGAGATGTGAATTTTTATACGCTGGAAGAAGGGAGGATTGGGGGGAGTTAATAGTATAATAGGATAATAGTTATTAGGGAAGAGGAAAGAAAAAAGAATAGGACATATAAGTCATATAGGACATACATATAAGACAAATAAAACAGACAAGAAAAAAACATATAGCCCCGGATATTCGGCAAGAATGAAAGTTAAGACGCTGCTTTTGTTTCCTCCGCAGTGGAGTCCGTTTATACCTTATTTGTCACTGCCCACGTTGACGGGGTTTTTGAGGCATCACGGGAAGGATTGTAAACAGGATGATTTGAACGTTCGGTTTTATCATTACGTTCTGAGAGATGAAATTTTGGATGAGTTGAAACCGCAAATTAATACCCTGATTAAAGAATACGAAACGAAAAATTATTTGACGTATGCGGAGCAACTTAGGTATGTCGATTTGGTGGGGGCGGCGGTGTCCATTGAGAAGATTTATGGGCAGGTGGAGAAGGCGAAAGAAGGATTGCTGGATAAAAAATTGTTTTTTGACGGGGAGGAATATTATAAAAATTACCTGATACTGGATACTTTTTTTTGTATACTGGGATCGGTTTATACGAACTGCAGAATGAATTTTGTGAGTTTCCCGACGTACGGAATTAAGTCGATTGCGGAACTGAAACGTATGACGGAGGATGATGCGTTTTTTACGATTTTGAAAAGATTTTATAGGGAGTATGCGGGCGAGATTTTTAAATACGAACCGGATATCGTTGGGATATCGATGGTTTGCAGGGAACAGTTTTTGCCTGCGATGATATTGTGCAGGGAGATAAAAAAACATTTGCCGGGAAGTCATATAATATTGGGTGGGAAACACATCGCGGATATAAGCGAAGATTTTTTCGAGCAGGCGGAGGTGTTTTGTTTTTTTGATTCGGTTTGTATAAGCGAAGGGGAGAATACGCTTTTGGGGGTTGTGGAGGCGTGGGAAGGTGTGGATGGAGAATCAAGGTCAGGAGACCTTTCCCACAAATTAAAGGGAAGCGACCAAACCTACCCGATGGGAGAGAAATTCCCGGGGCATAAAAGCCCCGGCTACCCGATAGATTTGAGAAACGTTGAAGGGGTTATGTTTCGTGATGAGAGGGGAAATGTCGTGAGGAATGAGGTGAAGAAATTTCCGGACATTGACAGGGTTCCGACGCCTGATTTTGGAGGGCTGCCGATGGAATTATATTTTATGGCGAAGAGTGTGATACCGCTTTCGGCGAGCCGGGCGTGTTACTGGAGGAAGTGTTCGTTTTGCGATGAGTGCAGTATTTATGGGCCATACAGGGGAAGGGGCGCGGAATTACTCGTAGACGACATAAAGAAATTAAAAGAAAATTTCGGGACGAATCTTTTTAGTTTTTGCGATGAGAGCATACCTGTTAACGTTATTCCTGCGATAGGGGATTTGGGGATTGAGTGGTATTCGTGCGCCAGAACGGATAAAAACATGGCAAGAGTGAAGATGCCCGACAACTGCAAGATGCTTATGTTTGGGTTGGAAACGGGGTCGCCGAGGGTTGCGCGTCTTATAAATAAGGGGACGAACATTGA
Source organism: bacterium (assembly GCA_041649255.1). Lineage (NCBI taxonomy): Bacteria > bacterium. Next base: position 128,442 of record JBAZNK010000010.1, on the reverse strand, counting down.
AGACACGGAAAATATTTTGAAGGAAGTTCATAGGCGGGGAGTGTGGACGCATGGGTTCTTTTTTATGGGATTCCCGGGGGAGAGAGAAAAAGACAGGGGGATGACGTTTGACTTTATAAAGAGAAATTGTAACGTAATTGACAGCGTTGGAATTGCGAATTTTGTATTGGGAAGGTGGTCGGGGGTGGATAAAAATCCGGAGAAGTATAAAATAAAAATTAAAAAGAGCGAGGACATATTTCCGTATATTTTTGATTATGAGGGGGCGGGAAAAGCGCCTAAAAATTATTTGGAAAAAGAGCGGATTGAATTTACAAAACAGGTGTCTAAGTACGCGAGGGTGATAAATCGGGAGCATCTTTTTTTGTGGTTATGTGAATATAAAGATAAGCGGTACGTAAAAAAATTAATACGCAAAATTCAAGCGCCGAGAAGTTATTCCGGAGTGCGGGAGTTGAAATTTAACACGGATGAAATTATGCAAAACGTTGCGAGGGGGGACAAGACGGCGGTTTTTGCGAGGGGGATAAAAAAGAAAATAAAGGTAGAGGTAAGGTATAATGTGGCGAGGTTTTATTTTGTGGGATAGAAATACGACGTTGACAAAAAAAATATTTTGTGATAGGAAAGAGGGACGGATAGGAATAAAGAGTATATCAGAGAATCAGCATATCAGAGGAGCAGCCCAGCGGAGCCGGATAAGAAGCTCTAAACAAACGAAGAGTTTCTAAACAAAAGGGAGAAAATAAAATGACACTATTACTTTTTTTGAGTTTGGGGTTGGGGAATGTTAGCATACCGAAAGTTGGTGTGGCGCCGGTGATTGACGGAAAGATTGATTCGGTCTGGGGGAGCGCGGATTCGGTGAGCGAGTTCGTCCAGTGGGACCCGGAGGAGGGAGCGTTTCCTTCGGAATCGACGAAAGTGTTTATCTGTCGGGATGACAAAAATATTTATATTGTTTTTAAGTGTTTTGACTCGGAGCCGTTAGGTTTGAACGTCAAAAAAGTGCCGAGGGATTATTTTGACAACGAAGATAACGTCGAAATCATATTCGATACTTTTGGCGATAAAACTACCGCTTACGAATTTATGCTGAACGCCGCAGGCGTGCAATACGATGAGAAAATCTCCCAGGACGGAAGAGCAGAAGATATAAGCTGGGACGGAGTCTGGTACTCGGCTACCAAAATTACGGAATACGGCTATGTCGCGGAAATGAAAATACCTTTCAAAACACTACGGTTTAAACAAGGACTCGATGAATGGGGTGTCAACTTTTGTAGATATATTTCAAAAAATAATGAGAGCGTATCGTGGGCGCCTCTTAAACAGGTAGAAGGAATGCGCGTTTCAAGAAGCGGAGCGCTCAAAGGAATCCCAAACACCAGACAGGGACTGAATCTTGAAGTTTATCCCGTGGCGCTTTTAAGATACGTGGCGACAAGTGAAGACACTTCCCTCCGTCCGCAGGCAGGACTGGACGTCGGCTGGGGGTTTACTTCGTCGCAACTTTCGTTAACGGTTTTGCCGGATTTTGCGCAAATTGAGGGAGACCCTTATACGATTAATCTCACCCAGTATGAACCTTATCTTGACGAAAGACGACCGTTTTTTATCGAATCACAGGAAGTCTTTGCCACCCCTATAAAGCTTTTCTATTCCCGCAGAATAGGCAAAAAATTGCCCGAAGGTGAAGTCCCGATTTTGGGCGGGGCAAAATATACGGGGTCACTGGGGAGAGTAAAGTTCGGAATGTTGTCGGCGTACACGGACAGCGTTTCGCCGGAAGAAGATTGGTTTGAACCGAGAAATTTATACTCCGTGGGAAGGGTAAAAATGGGCATCCTGAAAAACTCGGATATAGGGTTTACTTATTCGGGAGTCAGCGGGGACAGCAGTTTTAATAACCAGAAAGTAATGGGAATAGACGGAATGTTCCGAACTCAACAACTGCAATGCGCCGCAGAGGTGGCGAAATCGGATAGCGGGTATGCGGAGGAGATAGCTCTGAATTGGTATGCGCCGAAATTTCTGGTGCTGGCAGGGTACGAAAACTATGATACAAGTTTCGACGTCGGGGAAATCGGGTTTGCACCGTATGTCGGGTACAAGATATATTCTCTTATGGCGGGACCGCAATTTTTTAACAAGGGTCCTTTTCGTAAATTTGTGGCTTGCGCGGGAGCGGGTGGCTCACAGGAAGCCGGCAATCCGAGCGGGAATTGGATTAGCGCACGCGTCAATCCTTGCTTTAAGAATAATTATGGGGGAAATATAAACGTTTATAAGGGTAAAGGATATGAAATGAATACGGAGTATGATTACTCCCGTCTGAGCGTTTGCTTATATACCGATTTCAGTAAGCCTTTTGTCTTAAGCGAAGAAGTGTGGTATAAGAGTTATGGGTTTAATTACAGGAGCAACAGAAAGTACTTTGCAGCAACAGGAACAAATGACTTTATTGTAGATTGGAAAGTCAATCCGTCTTTAAGTTTTTCACTTGTCGTGTCAAATACTTTCGAATGGAATCCGAGCGGGGATATGGAACAAATATCCTGGATTTTACTACCGACTATGCAGTGCGCTCTCACAAAGGATATGCAATTGAGGGTATACGCAGAGCCGAATACCGATACGCATATCCACCAGTTTAACGCTCTTATTTCTTATAATTTCAGACCGAAGTCGTGGTTGTATTTGGCGTTCAACCAAACCGTAAACAACGTCGAAGACGATATGGATATGACGGATAGGATAGCGGTAACGAAAGTAAGGTACCTTTTCTTCTGGTAGGCAGGTTAAAACGGACACGGAGAAGGGGAGATTGGGAGAAAGATTAAGAGAAACAGAGAACGGAAAAACGAAAAGTTAGCCACCCCGCCAGGGCGGGGTAAACTCCGACCACGGATTAACCCTCCTATCAAGTAACTCCAATAAATACTCTGAACGGCGGGCAGGCCTAAAGGCAGGTAAACAGGCAGGAACAAATAAATAGTCTGAACGGCGGGCCATGCCCTCCTATCAAGTAACTCCAATAAATAGTCTGAACGGCGGGCAGGCCTAAAGGCAGGTAAACAGGCACGATAAAAAAACGGAAAAGTCTACCACGAAAGCAAAAATAAAAACGAAAGAAGAACACGAAAAACGGACTTAAACCACGAGATTCCCACACGATTTACACAAGAAGCAACTAACAGGGAAGGGAAAAGTTTACCACCCTTCGACTACGCTCAGGGTAAACTCCTTCGACTACGCTCAGGGTAAACTCCTTCGACTACGCTCAGGGTAAACTCCTTCGACTACGCTCAGGGTAAACTCCAAACACAGATAGACGCAGAGAGGGGATTCGTTATTAGTATAATAGTGTAATAGTTAATCGAAATAAAACAAACAAAAGGGCAGGCAAGTGTGCGTTCCGTACACAGAATACTGCTGAGAGCAGAGGCTCTCAGCAGTCCGAAGGGTTAAATTAAAAATCAAATATTAAAAATCAAAACTAACATATAAAAATCGTTATTAGTATAATAGTGTAATAGTTAATCGAAATAAAACAAACAAAAGGGCGAGGCAATGCCGCCTCGCCCTTACAAATAGGTTGTTTTTTATTTTGACAGTTGGTCTACTTTTTCTTTTAATACGTCTATTTGTTTCTGCTGTTCCTGCACTACTTTTGTCAACGCCGCTACGATATCCATCGGCGATAATCCTTTTCTGTCATTCGTCGCTACAAGGTCGGGAACGTCTTCAGCTATGAAACCTACGTACTCTTCTCCTTTGTCTTTCTTATAATTGAACTTAACCGGAGTCAGGTTTTTAACCGCACTCAACGCTTCATCCACCCGTAGTTCTTCTATGTTTTCTTTGTATGCCCTGCTGCTTGAATTTGTCCATGTTCCGCCATTACTGAGGTACGCGCCGTTAGAAGCATTGATGAATCTTCCCGTCCCGGTGGACGTTAAATAAAGCAAATCTGAAGCGTTTGAAGCATTGTTTATCTGGAAATAACCTGCCTTGCCCGTTCCGACTGTAGTCGCATATAACGCCTCGCTTGCATTTGAAGCATTGTTTATCCCGAAATACCCGCCCGTGCCCGTTCCATTTGTAGTTGCGCAGAACGCCTGGCTTCCATTTGAACCATTACTTATCGCAAAATATCCTGCCCTGCCGCCGGTTCCGGTTGCATAAGAAATTATGGAATTTCCACCGCTGCCATTTGAAGTGCAATATAGCGCGCCATTTGTATTTGAAGAATTATTTACCTGGAAATACCCGGCGTTGGAGGTCCCGGTTGTATAACCGTACATTGCATATCCTGTTCCGTTTGTATATCCATAAACCGCATTATTCCCATTTGAAGCATTGTTTATCTGGAAATTCCCGGCTTTCCCGGTTCCCGTCGTATAGCCGTAAACCGCGCTTCCTGTGCCGTTTGTGGTTACCCCCAGAGCAGAAGCGCCATTTGAAGCATTGACTACCTGGAAATACCCGGCACTGCTTGTACCTGTTGTATACCCACTCACCCCGTTTCCGGAACCGCTCGTATAACCGTACACCGCATGTCCGCTTCCGTTCGTGTTCCCCTCCAACGCATAAGAACTATTTGAGGCGTTGTTTATCTGGAAAAATCCCGCGCCGCCGACGCCGTTTGTATACCCGTACATTGAATACCCGCTTCCATTCGTAGCCGTATACAAAGCCTCGCTTGTATTTGAAGCATTGTTTATCTGGAAATTCCCGGCTCTCCCGGTCCCCGTCGTATAGCCGTAAACCGCATATCCGCTACCATTCGTAGCCCCCTGCAATGCAGGATTTACGTTTGAAGCATTTGCTATATGGAAATACCCGGCGTTGGCGGTTCCGGTCGTATAACCTTCTACCGCAACCCCGCTTCCGTCAGTAGATCCCCATATCGCTTGTCCGCTACCATTCGTGCTTCCGACCAACGCAGAAGCTGAACTTAAATTATTGGCTACCTGAAAAGCCCCGGCGCCACCTTCTCCGGTTGCATATCCATAAATTGCATTCCCGTCACCATTTGTCGTCGCATACAATGCTTCATTTGAATTCGAAGCATTGGATATATTGAAAGCCCCTGCCCTGCCCGAGCCGCTCTGGTCAGAAGAAATCAGATTAGAAGAGGAAGCCGCCGAAACACCAAGCGGACCTGTCATCGTGTCTCCGGAGGATATCACATATTTAGCGTTAAAATTGGTAGTATCTTTCCCTTGTAAACTGTGAGACGTTACCGATACTCTCGCCGAATCAACATACGCGACGTTTGCAGTAACCGCATATCCCGCAGTATCCGAGTGATTTGCGTTTGCGACTTCCCCGCCTACGTTCGCACCCGCAACAAAACTTGCGGTATCCGAGAGGTTAGCTTTCGGGACTTCGGTCCCCCAAACATTGCCGTTCCACTTATAAGAATTAGTCGAGATTCTTGATGAGTCAATATAAGTAATGTTTGCATTAACTGCATAGGTTGCGGTATCCGCTTTGTTAGCGTTTGCAACTTCCCCGCCTACGTTCGCACCCGCAACAAAACTTGCGGTATCCGAGAGATTGGCTTTCGGGACTTCGGTCCCCCAAACATTGCCGTTCCACTTATAAGAGTTAGTCGAGATTCTTGTTGAATCAATATATGTAATGTTTGCATTAACTGCATAAGTTGCGGTATCCGCTTTGTTAGCGTTTGCGACTTCCCCGCCCACGTTCGCACCCGCAACAAAACTTGCGGTGTCCGAAAGATTGGCTTTCGTGACTTCCCCGCCCACGTTCGCACCCGCAACAAAACTTGCGGTGTCCGAAAGATTGGCTTTCGTGACTTCACCGCCTACGTTTGCGCCTGCGACAAAACTTGCGGTATCCGAGAGGTTGGCTTTCGGGACTTCGGTTCCCCAAACATTGCCGTTCCAGTTATAAGAGTTGGTCGAGATTCTTGCCGAATCTACGTACGTAACGTTAGCGGCAAGTGCATAACTCGCGGTATCCGCGCGGGTTGAATTGTCCGAACGTTTTGACTTTATTGCATAACCTACGCTTGTAAGTTTTTTTCTCGGAGATAAAACTTCGCTTCCGACTTGTGTTTCGAGGTAAAGAGAAGTATTATTAAAGAAGCTGTCGGGTATTGGCGTTACGCTGCCGAGTAGTACGTTGAATACTCCTTTGATTACATACACGGTGTCTTGAGCTTCATTCCATAGGGGAGTAACTCCCGTCGGAGTGGTATATAACCTGAATATCATATTAATTTTAGCCGTGATTGCTGAAGTGTCGGATGCATAACCGAGCCACCCCTGGTAATTAATTTCTGAGGGGACGCCTGATTTTGTTCTGCCTTTTGCTTCAAGAATGTCAGTTCGCTGAATGGTTACGTTACGAACCGCGGTTTTTTGTCCACCCAATAAAACAACCGGGAGTAATAAAATCCCGACTAAAAAACTGCCGAAAGTCTTTCGCATATTCCCTCCATTTTCAAAAAACAAAACTTTTTCAACAGGGATTTAAAGAGATTTGCCTACCTGCGGTAGACAAATAAGAGATTCTAAATTATTTTCTATCTCTTAAATTCTCTTTCAATCACTATTGATTTTTATTTTATAATTGTTAACTTTCAGGATATATTGTGGTTTTGCTTTTTGCAAGAAAAAAAAGAGACTCGCCACAAAAACACGAAAAATATGAAAAATGGAGAAGGGTAAACTCCAAACACTGAGAACCCAGCTGAGCTGGATAGAAATAGTGGTCAGTGGTTCCGCCTCAGGTGGATCAGTGATCAGAAGAACAGAGAACAGAAAGAATAAAACCATGCCTAACGGCAGGCAGGGACGCTGAGTCCGCAGAGAGCATAAAAACAGAATACAGAAAAATTTAAACAGGGATTATTTACAAGTGTTCCAGTATATGCCGGAAGCAAGTCCTACAATCGCTCCGGCAGGCGCACCCAAAAAGAATATCGGGAATGCATCCGGGTCAACAAGGCAGCTATTATCGCAACCATTTATTTTGCCAAAAACGCCAACTCCTGCGAGTCCAACAAGGGGACCTGCCAAGATCCCGCATAACATAGACGTAGCTATTCTGCCAAAACTATCTTTCTTTCCTTTTACAAGTTTCCATTTTCCATAAAAATCGGGCACACCTACTCCTAAGGAGGTGTAAATAGTATTAGTCCGAAGTGGGCATGGGGTTTGGGAATTAGCATTATAATACCCTATGCGGAATCGTAAACTTTGATAAAAAGTAGCGCCTATGCCAAGCGAAAGCGAACGAACCCAAGACGAACCATAATAACATTCATTGGTAATTTCAGACCAACCAAAAGAACTGTAATTTAAGTATGTGTAGAGTTTCATTTTTTTAGAATCGGATAAAATAATATACGCTTTTATTGGGAGCATTTCTACATTATATTGATAAAATCCCGGCATTACTTTGTACCCGATAAAGTCAGTTCCTACGACTACGGGACCTGCGCCGAAGCCGAGTTCCATAAAATCCATACTCGTGAAAGAGGGGAAGCCTTTATCAAGGGAAAGAGGACAGACGTGAAAATAACTTTTAAACCCGTGCGCAAAAGAAGGCGTTAAAATAATTATTAAAGAAAAGAATAATGCGATTTTATTTTTCATTATTTATCTTCTCCTAAACAATATCTATTTTTAATGCTCCTTTTTCTTTCTCATAAAACAACATTGAAGAATACAAATAATTTTCAGGGTATTAGGTAATTGGTTCACCGCCAAGGAGGCGGGATGTTCCACATTGGGTAATTGGGTATTAGGTAATTTGTCATTGGGTAATTGGGTATTAGGTATTGGAAAATTGGAAGAATCTGCGGATGTAATATTACTCGCTAATAAAATTATAAGTGCCAGCAAAATATTTTTCATTTTATCAGTACTAATTTTTTCGTTTCCTTATAATCCCCCGCGGTCAGTCTCACAAAATATATCCCGCTCTTGTGGATATTGGGAGTAAAGGTATAATCGCCTTTAGTTAATGTGCCGGAATAGAGAGTGCTTTGAAGTCTACCTGATAAGTCGTAGATAGTTATTAGTGTATTAGTATAATAGTTATTGGGGACGGAGAGGGAAATTTTATTTTTAATAACTCTCAACTCTGAACTTTGAGCTTTCAACTCTTTACTTTCTTCTATTCCCGTCGTATTATACACTGCAATACCGCTCCAAAAAGTTCCAATCCAGAGTTTATTTCCGTCCAGCGTAAGAACAGTGACGTCGTTAGAAGGCAGTCCGGAATTTAATGTGTCATAAACAGTCCAGTTAGTGCCGTCGAACTTTGCAATGCCGCCACCAAGAGTGCCGGCCCATATATTGTTTCCTTGTATTGCAAGAGCATAGACATCGTTATCCGGCAGTCCGGAATTTAATGTGTCATAGGTAGTCCAGTTAGTCCCGTCAAATTTTGCAATGCCGCCGCCCCAGGTACCAATCCATTTATTATTCCCTTGTATTGCAATAACCCGAACGTCATTATCGGGCAGCCCGGAATTTGAAGTGTCGTATACAGTCCAGTTAGTCCCGTCAAATTTTACAAGTCCATCGTCATAATTGCCAATCCATTTATTGTTCCCTTCTATTGCAATAGCTGTAATCCAGTTATCGAGCAAACCGGAATTTGACGTGTCATAGGTAGTCCAGTTAGTTCCGTCAAACTTTGCAAGACCACCGCCGGGGTGGCCACCTGCATAAATATCCCCAAGAGTGCCGACCCATTTATTGCTCCCTTCTAAAGCAATAGCAAAAACCCGAATATCAGGCAAAGGTGAATTTGAGGTATCATAAATAGTCCAGTTAGTTCCGTCAAACTTCATAAGACCACCATAATGATTGCCGACCCATTTATTGCTCCCTTCTACTGTAATAACGCTGATTCCCGGGATTTCAATCACAGCAGTCCAGTTAGTCCCGTCAAACTTTGTAAGGCTCCAACCGGTGCCAATCCATTTATTATTTCCGTCTATTGCAATAGCCCTGACCCAGTCGTCAAACAACCCTGAGTTTGAACTGTCATACACAGTCCAACCCGGGTGTTGAGCAAAACTATTAGAGGTTGTTACTACAATAAAAACAATAGAAAATATCAAATATTTTCTCATCTTTCTCCTTTACTAAATTAAAAGTTTTTAACAGAACGGGCAGACACTCAGGTCTGCCCCTACAAATATTATTTTACTAAAACAAGTTTTTTGGTTTGCTTATAATTTCCCGCCGTTAATCTCACAAAATATACACCGCTCTTTTTTATGTTCGGCGTGAACGTGTAATCCCCTTTACTAAATATGCCATTATAGACAGTGCTTTGAAGTCTTCCGCATAAATCATATATTTTTAATTCTGCCTGCATTGCCTTCGGCACATCCAAATAAATCTTTTCTTTTATTATCTTTAAATCCGCATTCCCCAATCCAAAATCCGAAATGGAAGGTTCTTCCACTGCCATTTTTGGTTCATACCACTTACAAGGAATTCCGTTTACTATTGACCACAATCTGTAATATCCTGCGAAATCGGACACTTGCGGGTGCACGATTGTATTAGCCGTATCCCAGTAAGAGCTTGAAGGCATCGTAATAATATCTCCTCCGCCGTTACCCTGGAAATTTCCGCCGCCGATACGCACAAGAGAAATAATAGGATGATCGGTATTTGATACGTGACAATGATTTCCGCCGTCTGCTTCCGTTATGTCTCTGAAGAGTGAGCCCTCTATGGCCATAGTAGAAGATATAGCGGTTATAGGATTATAATTATATATACTTGATTGCCATGTGAATTCGTATCCAAGTCCAAAATCAAATCTTTCTATAGAACTGAGAACGTTGCTGCTACCGATTCCTCCAATTGCATACACAAAAGGTTTTTCCCCGGGAACAAGGATAGTTGAAAAATAACTTCTTCCCGAAGTAAGCGTTCCGGTATTTGTCCATTCATTTGTTGCCGGGTCATAAATTTCACAGGACGTCAAGTCGCCGTTTCCACCGGAAACCATTACTAATCCTGCATAAGTCATTGTAGCGCTGTGTAAATAACGAGCCTGGTTGAGGCTTGGCGCCTGAGACCATTGTCCGGTTGCCGGGTCATAAATTTCACAACTTGAGAGTGCGGTTCCGCCGGTTCCTTTTCCACCGATTACAAGAACTTTTCCGCTTTGCAATAAAACAGCGCTGTGCCAGCAACGAGAAGTAATTAAGTTTCCTGTGGATGTCCAGTTTCCGGATGCGGGATTCCACATTTCGCAAGTATTGGTTGGTGTCCCTGCCGAGGTTTCTCCTCCGATTACCATTATATTTCCGTTCAGCAACAAAACCGCCGTATGTCTTGCTCTTGCCGTTGTCATTGCTGCTGTAGTTGTCCAAATGCTTCCATTAAATATTTCACAAGTGTTTGTATAACCGGTATTTTCTCCACCCGTAACAAGAATAGTTCCGTCTTTTAATAAAGTGGAAGTATGGTCAAATCTTGGAGTGTTCATACTTGCCGTAGAAGACCATATTCCTCCGTTCAAGTCATACATTTCGCAAGAACTAAGCGCCGAGCCTGTGTTTTTACCGCCCGCGACAAAAACTTTACCCTCCGGGTCAGCCGTCAAATTTGCGGTATGGTGTGTTCTCGGGGTATTTAATGAACCCGTATATTTAGTAGTATCAAACTGATAACAAAATAATTCGCATGAAGACAATGCCGTTCCGCCGGCATCTTCTCCGCCGACGATAAGGACGTGGGACGAACAATCGGCAATATATTTTATTGGCAATAATGTTGCGGTAGCCGCACAGCGTGATGTATTTAATTGTGCTTTGGTCGTCCATCCCGGATTTTCCGCAGGATCATAAATTTCGGTTCTTGCATCAGAAGGGACATTATAATCTCCGGCAACTAAAACTTTTCCCGTAGGTAGAATCGCAGCAGAGAAATGCCATCTGTTTATTGCCATAGAGTCTGTATTTGTCCACATCCCGGTTGCCGGGTCATAAAGTTCACAACTTTTTAAGCCGCTTCCTGCAATTAAAAATGCTTTGCCGTTTGGGAGTAACGCCAGTGCCGGGATTACTCTCGGGGAAATATTTTGTGCTCCTGAATATGACCATTTTTGGGTTGAAACGTCATACAACTGGGATGCCGTTGTCTGTCCGCCGGCGGTTAATACTTTTTGAGGGGATGTTCTTAACAAAACAGCTACATGTTTACACAACCCGGTTAATAAGGAATCCGTGTAACTAAACGTTTCCGAGACCGGGTCAAAAACTTCGCAAGATTTATAGACCTGCTGGTCGAGTCTCCATCCGCCAACCATCATAACCTTTCCGTCCGGCAATCTTACTTCCGCAGAATTGAAACGGTCATATAAACTACTTGAACCATCAATATTATTTGCAATCCTGCGCAAAGAATCTATCTCCCATTCATAAATATAACAGGGTGGTCCAGCCGGGCGGTCAACAAAAAGCACTCTTCCATCATATAATAAGTTCCAACATTCTTGCATTGACCCTGAAAGGGAAGTTTGCCAGTGAAGCCAGGTATTTTGCCATGTTTTTGTTTGCGGGTTATAATTCCAGAGGTACCCGTGATTGCTTTCGAGTAAAACGTTTCCGTTCGGGAGCAATATTGCAGAAGTGTGGTCATTTGCTTCTAAAGTAGTATCAACAGGGTAATTATCCCTCTGCCATTTTCCTGTAGCCGGGTCAAAAGTTTCATAACTTATTGAAGCCGCGGTTGACATTCCGCCCAACATCATAACTTTTGAATCCGTGAGCGTTACAAACTGAGAACCGTTTCTTGGTGTATTAAGATCCCCGGTTAACGACCATCTACCTGTCCCATACACTACGTTTCCGCAAAGTATAAACGCGAACACAAACTTCGTAAATTTATGCATAATTCCCCCTTTTTTCTGTCATTCTGATCCCGATTCCTGACTGCCGTCAGGCAAGTTATCGGGACTCTCTTTATTATCCTCTGTACTCATCCTGTAAATCCTGTCTTCTATTTTTTTATTCGCGTATATTCGCGTGAATTCGCGGATCATATTTCTTTTTTTTCTATTTTATCAGTATTAGTTTTTTCGTTTCTGCAAAGTTCCCCGCATTCAGTCTCACAAAATAGATTCCGCTCTTGTGGATGTTGGGCGTAAAGGTATAATCGCCTTTAGTTAATGTGCCGGAATAGAGAGTCTCTTTTGGTCGTCCGCTTAAATCGTAAATCGTTATTAGTGTATTAGGGCAATAGTCATTAGGAACGGAGAGGAAGATTTTATTTTTAATTATTTTCATTTTTACATTTTGATATTTAATATTTGAATTTTCTTCCACTGCAATTAACGAAACTTTCGCATAATAAATATCCCGGGTATTAAGTTGGTATATTCCGCCTGTCCATACTATATGGCTATTTCCGGAGTTGTCAATTGTTGCCGACGGGCAATAAGCGACACAACCTTGTGCGCCGAAAGTAATACTATTCCAAATTAACCCATTATCATTCGAATATTTTAAGTGGGTTTTTGCAATATCCCTTCCTTCTGAACTGTCATATTCGGCAACTCCATAAATAACCGTCACAAAATTATCCCGGGTGTTAACTTGAGGTGTTCCAAAAATTGAAAGCAGGTTTTCCGTTTCCGGGACCAGACAAACGGAAGAGTCCCAACTTGTTCCTCCATCCGCGGAATGTTTTATATAATAAGAGAATCCGGAGTCTTGTTTTTCTTTTTGCAACCATCCTATATAGACTGAATTCCCGCTCGAAGCAACCGTCGGACAAATGGAATAAGCGCTATCCGTCGTAAGTCTGCTGTCGGAGCTCCAGACTTGCCCGCTGTCCATCGAACGTTTGTAATATATTTCTCCGCTTGAATCGTCCCTTGAATCCTGCCATACCAGATGCACAAAATTATCAAAAGAGGATATTGCCGGGCAAGGAGCATACGACGGTATAAGAGCATCCCCCGGTTCTCCTAAAGTTATAGATATGTCAGGAGTGGTTACCAAATTTTCAACCGGCGTTGACCACTGCAAACCGCTGTTAAAAGAATGAGTATAAATAAAATTAATAGTGTCACTTATTGTTTTTCTCCAGATTGAATGGACGACATTATCTCCGGATACATCCATACATACGCCTCCCAAAGACGAAGTCGAGTCTGATTCGTATAATACCGTATCTTCCCATACGCTTCCGCCGTCTGCGGAACGAAGATAATGAATATGATAATTCTCTGCATATTTAGTATAAAATATATGAACGGCATCCAGGTTGTTAGTTGAGATAGTAGGCGGAGAATAAATTGTATCAGCAAGTCTTAAGACGCTATCAAAAGTTGCTCCTCCGTCGAGAGAACGCCTGTAAGAAAGAGAAAGCCCGGTAAGTTTTGTCGTGTCGCCGGTTGTATCAATAAACGTTTTTCCCATCTCAAGAGAACGATTATAAAAAAGACGACATAACGAATTCCCGTCCTTGTTTTTTAACAAGTTTATATTTTTTGTGAGGAATTTCGCTTTATAAGTGTTTAATAATTTTGAGGTTGTATCGGAAATCTCATCACTAAGCCATACGATATGAACACGGTTTCGCGAATCCACGGCAACGGAATGCTGGGTAAAATCGGAACTACAGGAACACCCCGGAGCATTGCTTATGTTGGTTCCATCGTTATAAGTAAAAACAAATCCGCCCAAGACTGCGCTTACTAAAAAATATTTAATGTATCCCATTGTTTCTCCTTGTCTTAAACTCTAAACAAGACCCTTACTATATATCTTTGTTTGTTTAAGTTGTCAAGCATAAAAAACAGAAAATATTACCACCCCGCATCTTGCGGGATAAACTCCTAACAAATGAAAACGGAGAACACGAAAAACAGAGAAGGGAAAATTGGAACCGCCCCGCCGGGGCGGGGTAAACTCCTAACACCGATAGACGCAGAGAAGGGATTCGTTATTAGTATAATAGTGTAATAGTTAATCGAAATAAAACAAACAAAAGGGCGGACAAGCGTACCCCACGATAAATTATTTTATTTCGACAGTTGGTCTATTTTTTCCTTGAGCGCGTTTATTTGTTTCTGCTGTTGCTGTATGTTTTTCTGTTGTTCCTGCACTACTTTTGTCAAAGCTGCGACGATGTCCATCGGCGACAACCCTTTTCTATCTTTCGTCGCTACAAGGTCAGGCACGTCTTCCGCTATAAAGCCTACACACTTTTCTCCCGCGTATTTCTTATAATTGAATTTAACCGGATTTAAGTTCCTTACCGTGCTTATCGCCTCGTCCAACCGCAGGTCTTCTATGTTTTCTTTATATTCGCGGCTGCTTGCGTCAGTCCATGTTCCGCCATTACTGAGATACGCGCCGTTAGAAGCATTTATAAAATTACCGCTTCCGTTTGAATTTAAATAAAGCAAATCCGCCGAGTTCGAAGCATTATTTATATTGAAATACCCTGCCCTGCCCGTGCCGGTTGTACTACCATATAGTGCATTTCCGCTGCCGTTTGTCGTTCCATACAGTGCGGAAGCCGAATTTGAAACATTACTTATTTCAAATCCTCCGGCGCTGGATATCCCGCTTGCCAATCCGCGCACTGCACTCCCGCTGCCATTTGTAGATCCCTGCACTGCAGGATTTGAGTTTGAAGCATTGTTTATCTGGAAATATCCTGCCTTGCCCAAGCCAGTCGTGTAACCATAAATTGCATTCCCACTGCCGTTCGTAGTTCCATAGAATGCATCAGTTGAATTTGAAGCATTATTTATTGAAAAATACCCTGCCCTACCCGTACCGTTTGTAGTTCCGCGCACTGCAATTCCGCTTCCGCTTGCAGCCCCGTACATGGATTCCCCGCTGCCATTCGTGACACCATATACCGCAGGATTTGAATTTGACGCATTGCTTACCTGAAAATGCCCCGCACTACCCGTGCCATTTGTGGTTCCGTACAATACCGGGTTTGTGTTTGAACCGTTGGTTATCTGAAAATATCCTGCGCTGCCCGTACCTGATTGAGTTGAAGAAATCATATCATTAGCTGAAGTCGCCGAAACGGAAAGATGACCCGTCATATTATCTCCGGATTTAGATACATATTTGCCGTTGAAGATAGTTGTGTCTAAGCCTTGTAAGTTGATAGCCGTAGTGGCTGTATCGGCGCGGGTTGCATTGTCCGAACGTTTTGATTTTATTGCATAACCTACGCTTGTAAGTTTTTTCCTCGGGGATAACGCTTCGCTTTCTACCTGTGTCTCGAGGTAAAGAGAAGTATTATTAAAGAAGCTGTCGGGTATAGGCGTTACGCTGCCGAGTAGTACGTTGAATACTCCTTTGATTACATACACGGTGTCTTGTGATTCTGTCCATAATTCCGTGCCGCCTGTTACAGTATCATATAACTTGAATACCATATTTAATTTATCCGTGATTGCTGAAGTGTCCGTTGCCGAACCGAGCCACCCTTGGTAATTGATTTCTGCAGGGACGCCCGATTTTGTTCCGCCCTTTGTTTGAAGAACGGTGGCTCGCTGAATGGTTACGTTACGAACTGCGGTTTTTTGTCCGCCCAATAAAACAGCCGGGAGTAATAAAATCCCGACTAAAAAACTGCCGAAAGTCTTTCGCATATTCCCTCCATTTTCAAAAAACAAAACTTTTTCAACAGGGATTTGGCCACCGCTTTACGGGACTATTTCACTGTTTATTTTATAATTGTTAATTTTACAGAGTATATTGTGATTTTACTTTTTGCAAGAAAAAAAGAGTAGAAAAATTTGCCTCACGGAAAGTTACCAGAGTATTATTTTTTTTGTGATTGTTTCCGGTTTTGAGTTTTTGCCTGTATGCTTTAAAACTGCAAGGTATACACCTTTTGGTATTCGTTTGCTTATCTCTGTCGTGTAAATTCCTGCATTTATTTCTTTGTCAAACAGGATTTTGGCGCGTCTCCCCACAACGTCATACAAACTAAGAGATGTATATCCTTTGTCATGGATTATAAATATCAAATCCCCGTCATTAAAACTTAATTCCATATTATTAAGCCGGCTTTCTTCTTCTATCTTTCCTTCACAGGAAGAGCTGATGCTGACTTCCCAAACGCATGCCAGAAGGGTTACGCAGTCCTGTCCCGATGTTCCAGACATTAATTCATATCGACAGTGGGCTACGTTACTTCCGGGGGGGGTGAGAGAAGTGACGTCATAAGTTTTGGTATCCCAATAGGGACCGTCAAAACCTTCCGTGCAGTTAGCGTCTAATAATGAATCATTATAGAACATTAAATCCGGGAGTCCCGGGCCTTGTCCATCGGCAATAATATATGTGATTTTTGCTTCAACTACAGGGCTTGATGCTTGTATCCATTGTACTGTCCAATTATAGCTTTCAACGCCGGTAGTGCTGGCAAAAAGCACATTTCCATCGTATAGCACAAAAGATTTTTTACTGAGAGCAGTATTCTCGTAGAAAACTACAAGAGTTGCGCCCTCGGAATAATATCCGCCGTTGAACGAAGTCAGGCTATACGTTCCGTTTCCTGTGACAAGAGAAGTGACATCTTTTCTAAAAGATTGCGAATACCCAACAGACCAGCAAGGGTCGTCGTCCGAACCCGTAAATCCGCCCGTAATCGGAGTGCCGTTAAAAACACCGGAGTTCCCGGTGATGAAATCCAGAGTTGAAGTTAATGCGTTCCAGTAGAGGAAAGCTTTTTTGATTGTAGAACCGGCAGGAATGTCGCCAATCGTAATATTGCCTGAACGTGTATTACGGATACTTACGCCTTTTGCGGTATAACCACCGCAAAAACTGTCCGCATAAAAAACGGTAAGAGAGGTCATTGGTGTGGCAAGCTTGTTCCGGTCGCAGCTGTCGCAATCTTTTTTAGTCAAGCCGCCTTCTCCTCTGGCTAAACTACATATAATTAATAACATTCCTAAAATAAAAGAAAATCTTTTCATTTGTTATATCCTCCCCGAACAATAAATAGTCTTTCACCATATTAATTTTAATATAAACGGATGTCAAGCATAAAATGGAAACAGAGAGGGAAAAAATAAAAGATAGAAATCTCTAAAACACGAAAGTATACTAATTTGTGATATGCAGCACAACTTCCGAACGTAGGGAACAGACACACCTGTTCCCTACAAAGCATAAGCACAGAAAAAAACAACAGAATAGAGATTCCAAGATTAACGAATTACTTGACAGATTAACGAATATCCTTATATTAGACAATAATAATTTATGAAATCTTTTAAAAAGATTTTAGGGTTGGACATCGGTGGAACCAACATAAAAGCAGGCGTATCCGTTGTGCCTCCCGAAATAACTGAGTTCAAAAGTTTCCCCACGGACACATCCGCCATCCGTGAACAAATTGCATCAATCGCAAAAACCTTTAAGCCGGATGCAATTGGAATAGGAATAGCGGGACTCATCGGGAACGGAATCGTATACTCTTCTCCCAACCTTGCAAAAATAAACAACACTTCCTTGAAAGATTTTCTCGAACATAAACTTAAAATTCCGGTCACCGTAGAAAACGACGCCAATATGTACGCATTCGGTGAATGGAAACACGGCGCGGGTAAAGGCTCACACAGTATGTTGCTTCTCACCCTCGGGACGGGAGTCGGTGGAGGGATTATAAACGACAACAAGTTATATACCGGCGAAGGATTCGCAGGAGAAATCGGGCATACTACCATCGCTCCGGACGGGGCGGCTTGTGAATGCGGTAACTACGGCTGTCTGGAGACTTTCGTTGGAAGCGCGGCAATCGTGCTCAAAGCAAAACAAGGACTTATGCTGGGCATAAAAACGTCGCTTGTTAAACACTCCAAAATAACCCCGGAAGTCATATCAAAAGAAGCTTATAAAGGAGACAAATTTTCGTTGTCAATAATTGAGGGCGTTGGTTATTATCTCGGGATAGGGATTGCGAACGCTTGCGCCATAATGGATCCGGAGATAGTCGTAATCGGCGGTGGAGTCTCGAAAGCAGGAAAAATATTATTCAACAAAATAAATGATACATTGGAAAAGCGGCTGTTTCTATTGCCTTACACCGGGAAAAACAAAAGAAAAAAACTCACAATCGTTCCTGCAAAACTCGGGGACGAGGCGGGTGTGCTTGGGAGCATAACGTACATTACAGACAAATTAAATATTAAACATTAAATATCTCCAGCGGAGCTGGATAACCAGCCCTAAGCAAGCTAAGGGCTGGTAAACGAATGGGAGGGAACGATGGCGAAGTATAAGATTTCGGTTTTGCCGGGAGACGGCGTAGGGAAAGAAGTTGTAGAAGCAGCAAAAATAGTATTGGATGCTTTAAAATTAGATGCGGAATATATTTATGGGGATATCGGTTGGGAGTTCTGGAAACACGAAGGGAATGCTTTGCCTGAGAGGACGATACAATTATTAAAAGAAACCGATTGCTGTCTTTTTGGCGCAATTACCTCTATGCCAAAAGAAGAAGCAGTCGCAGAACTTGATGAAAGATTGCGGGATAAAGGGTTAGTATATTTTAGCCCGATAGTTAAAATGCGCCAGATGTTCGATTTGTACGTTAATCTCAGACCCTGCAAAGCATACCCGGGCAACCCGTTGAATTATCGTGAAGACATAGACATTGTTGTATTCAGGGAAAACACCGAGGATTTGTATTCCGGGGTAGAGTTTCATCCCGTTCCCGATGAAGTAAGACAGGCTCTGGATAAAAATAGCCCGGCTATGAAAAAGTTTGCCGGTGCGGCTTCGGGCGATATGGCTATTTCTTTAAGGATAATAACCAGAAAAAGCGCGCAAAGAATAATCAGGGCGGCTTTTGAATATGCAAAAAAGACCGGACGTAAATCCGTGACACTTGTTGAAAAACCAAACGTAATAAGGGAAACGTCGGGGTTGATGTTAAGGGAAGCAAGAAAAATAGCGAAAGAATATCCCGGAATTGCATTTTGGGAAGCGAACATTGATGCGATGTGTATGTGGCTGGTAAAGAATCCGCAGGATTATTCCGTGTTATGCACTTCAAATATGTTCGGAGATATAGTTTCGGATTTGGCGGGACAGCTTGTGGGCGGATTGGGATTTGCGGCATCCGCGAATACCGGCGACAAATATGGCGTGTTTGAACCTGTACACGGGTCGGCACCGAAATATACGGGTATGTATAAAGTTAACCCGATTGCTACAATATTTACGAGCAAGTTGATGCTTGACTGGCTTGGAGAAACCGAAAAAGCGACTAAAATCGAGCAGGCAGTTATAAAGGTTTTACAGGAAGGCAAAGTAAGAACTTATGACCTGGGCGGGAAAGCGACGACGCTCGAGGTTGCGGAAGCCATAGCGGGAAAGCTTTAGAGAGAAAATAGTCCAATCTGTCGAAGAGGTAAGTTCGAGCCCTTGCTCGAACTTATAGGGTAGTATCCGCTCTTTTTCTATATGACTTATTCTTTATTTTACTAAAATTAGTTTCTTGGTTTCTGTTAGTATATTAGATTCTTCCCCTTCACTTCGTTCAGTGTCAGAATGACAAACAGCTGTTAGTCTTACAAAATAAATCCCGTTTTTGTGGATGTTGGGCGTGAAGGTATAATCCCCTTTAGTTAATGTGCCGGAATAAACAGTCTCTTTTGGTCTTCCACTTAAATCGTAAATCGTTATTAGTATATTAGTATAATAGTCATTAGGAACGGAGAAGGAAATTTTATTTTTTATAACTAACAACTGATCCGCCTTAGGCGGAAAGCTACCCTGTTGTTCTACTCCAATAAGGGGATTATATTTCAAGATACTGCTCCCCTTATAAGTTGTATTTAACGCCCATACATAGATTGTATCTATGGCGCATATTTTGGATACAGTGCCGGGAACCGTTGCTTCTACTTCCCATATTTTCCCACCATCTCTTGTTCTCAAAATAACTCCTTGTCCGCCTACCCATCCGTTCAACGAGTCAACAAATTTTACGCATTTTAAACTATTGGTTACTCCACTTGACAGTGTTTCCCATACGCTATCGGTTCCGCCGTTATCGGTATATAATATTTTTCCTGAATCTCCAACTGCCCATCCGTGGAGAATGTCTACGAAGTCCATATCGTTTATTGTTTGAAATTCATATAAAGGAGATAAATCACTAACTCCCGTAGTAGTTCTATAGAATAATCCATAAGCCATCCACATATAAGAATAATCTAAAGCGCACCATACTCGGGGTATAGGTTTACTATCCAGTTGCATACTATGTCCGGCCAGTAAAAACGTACTTCCCGTGGTCAAAGAACTTCCTTGATAACCACTCCAGATTAAACCGTCTGATGTAGACTTTATTTTTCCAACGCCTCCATATTGATAATGCGATTCCAGATATTGTCCCGAAGTAGTAAATGTATTAAACCCATTTCCTGTAGATATTAAGTACCACCCGGTGGCAGCCCCTCCTGTAACAGCTTGACTATACCTACCGCCTACAAGTCCGTTCAAATAACCGGAAAAACCGATACAATCCAGACTCATCAAAGCTCCTGCATTGACTAGAATTTTTTCAGTCCATGTTTTTCCTCCATCATTGGTAAACAGGACTCTTCCATCATGATTGGTAGTTATGCCGCCTACTGCCCAACCGTGAAGCGAATCGGGAAAACTTATGTCCCCAATGTTATCGGAATATTGTATTACCCAGCTGTTAACGGCATAACTCATTTTTGCAAACATAATTAACCCTAAAACAATCAGACAGAATTTTTTCATAATCCCTCCAAAAGCACGCTTACTAAAAAATATTTAATGTATACCATTGTTTTTCCTTAATCTTATTCCTAAACAAGACACTTACTCTATATCTCTATTTGTTGACGTTGTCAAGTGTAAAAAGAAAAACAAATACCTCGCCACGAAAGCCATGCCTACGGCAGGCAGGCACGAAAAGAGTTTTCTTTTTTGTATTCGCGTTAGGAGTTCACCACGAAAAGAGCGGGGTGGATAGCTTTTTCCGTTCTCTGTTATTTGTTTCTTGTGTAAATCGTGTGAAATCTCGTGGTTTAATTATGTTTTCCGTTTTTCATGTCTTTTATGTCCCCTTTCTCTTTTTCCCGTGCTTTTCTTCTGTTTTCTGTTTTCCGTGTAAATCTTTGGTAGCAAGCCCTTGGTGTTTTAGCCCTTAGGGATTTTTATCCAGCTCTGCTGGGTTTGATTTCTTTTAAGAACACCCGCAAACAAACGAAAATCTTGAGAAATTCCACAAAAAGGAATTACCTTGACATAATAGAAAATTCGTAATAAGTTTTCGGTATGATTAACTTTATATTATTTTTTACGTTTGGTCTAGTTACAAACAGCCCGCTTGATAAAGTAGTAGGCGTGGTAGGAAAAGTTTGCATAACAAGAAGCGAACTGGAAGAAATGAAAACGATGTTGCCAAATCAAATCAGTGACGAAGAATTGCTTAATCGTTTAATTGAACAAAAATTACTGGTAATTCAGGCTGAACGGGATACGATACTCATTAAAGATGAAGAGTTGTCACGTGCCGTTGAGGGGGCTATTTTAGACTTAAAAGGAAGATTCCCATCGGATGAAACTTACAAAGCGGAACTCGAAAAATCAGGCATGACCGAAATCTCTATTCGCAAAAAATATGAAGAGAAATTGAAAGAACAAATGTTGACTCAAAAGTTATTCCAGAAAAAATTCGGAAAAGAACTTGCCGTTGGCGACGTGGAAGCTCTGGAGTTCTATAAAAACAACAAAGATTCCATCCCGCTTCAACCCGCAGGAGTGCGTTTATTAGGTGCATCTATAAAACATACCATCTCGGGAGAGGCTCTGAAAAAAGTGGATAAAAAAGCAGAAAGCCTTCTAAACAGAGTAAAAAAAGGAGAATCTTTTTCCGAGCTTGTTAAAAAATATTCCGAAGACGAAAAAACAAAAGCTCTTGGCGGAGACCTTGGTGTACTTAATCAGAACGATATGGGAGAAGAGTTTCGCGATGTCGTGGCAAAACTTTCCCCGGGCAATGCGGGTATCGTAAAATCGCAACTCGCTTATCACATTATTAAATGCGAAGCAAGAGAAGAAGAAACGGTTAAGTTAAGAGACCTCATATTATTTGTAAAACCGACAAGGTCCGATTCCCTGGAACTGGAAAAAAGGGTAACCCTCGTAAAGAATATTCTGGATACTATAAAACAGGATTCCATTCCCGAAATATTAAAAGATACCGCAAAAATAGAACTCCTGAGCTGGGGTGAAGCCTTTATTCCTGTCAGCAATACACCATTTGGTTCCATTGAAAAAATTCAGGTAAATAATGTCGCCATATTCCATACTCCCTTGAGTGTTCAGGTAATTAAACCCATTGAAGTTCGTGAAGAAAAAATGCCAAACTGGGAAGATATCCGGGATGACTTAAAACAATTCGTATACCAGAAAAAATTGGCGAAATATTATAAACAACTTGTAGATAAGCTTAAGAAAGAAATATATACAAAGAGTACATTGTAAGTTCCCTTTGTGCAAGATGTTCGTATTCAAAACCGCGCAGGTTAGCAAAAAATTTTAATATGAAAATCGGAATAACAATGGGCGACCCCGCCGGAATTGGACCCGAAATTACTCTTAAAGCCATAAACAGAATCGAAAAAAAAGATTCCGGAAAATACGTAATAATTGGTGCCAAAGACATACTCAAAAGCGTAAAAAAAAATTGCAATATCAAATGGGACGGCGAAATAATAAATTGCGTAACCGTATACCCTGAATACATAAAATACGGAAAAATATCCGTAACTGCAGGAAACGCCGCATATAAATATATAATCAAAGGCTACGACCTGATAAAAGAGAAAAAAATAAACGCGCTCGTAACCGCCCCGATTTGCAAAGCTTCAATCAAACTTGCGGGGTTTGATTATCCCGGGCATACCGAATTGCTCGCGGAACTTTCTAACACCAAACGATTCGCAATGATGCTGGCGGGAACCGAAACTGCCAAAAACAAAAAGCCTTTACGGGTTACGCTTGTTACTACTCATATTCCCATCAAGGAAGTATCTTCCTCGTTAACCAAAAAAACAATCCTGGAAAAAATAGAATTAACTCAAGAATTTCTGGTAAATAACTTTGGTATTAAACAGCCAAACATCGGCGTATGCGCGCTAAACCCCCATTCGGACGAGTTCGGAGAAGAAGAAAAAAATTTTATCCGTCCGGCAGTTGAAAGAGCAAAATCCTACGGCATAAACGTCTCCGGGCCGTATCCTGCGGATACTCTTTTTACAAAACCGGGGTTTGATGCGATAGTTGCGATGTATCACGACCAGGGATTGATACCATTGAAATTAAAGGAATTCGGGAATGCCGTAAACATAACTCTCGGGTTGCCGTTCGTAAGGACATCGCCGGATCACGGCACCGCATTTGATATCGCAGGGAAATGGGTCGCCGACCCGGGCAGTATGATTAATGCAATAAAAATGGCGGAAAAATTGGCAAAGTAAAAACAGAAAGTGGAGGAAAAATTAAAATGCAAGAACTAAAACAAACAGCAAAAGAAATAAGAATAGACATAATACGAATGCTCGAAAAATCCGGCTCGGGACACCCGGGAGGGTCTCTGTCCTGCGTCGAAATCGTAGTCGCACTGTACTTTAAAGTAATGCAATATGACCCCAAAAATCCTAAACTTCCGTCAAGAGATAGATTCGTCCTTTCCAAAGGACACGGCGTTCCTACGGTTTATGCCGTGCTGTCAAAACTCGGGTACTTCCCCCGCGAATGGTTATGGGAATTACGAAAAAGCGGCAAGCCTCTCCAGGGGCACCCTTACATAAAAATTCCGGGGATTGAAGCAAGTACAGGCTCTTTGGGACAGGGGTTATCCATTGCAAATGGCATTGCAATGGCGGGGAAGCTGGACAAATTAGACTATAGAGTATACGCTTTGCTCGGTGACGGCGAGATTAATGAAGGGCAAATCTGGGAAGCCGCGATGGGCAGCGCAAAATTCAAACTCGATAACCTTTGCGTAATACTTGACCATAATGGTTACCAGATAGACGGCGCTATAACGGACATAAAAAATCCTCTTCCTCTGGCGGATAAATGGAAAGCGTTCGGATGGGAAGTTATCGAATTGAAAGACGGACATAATTTTGACGAACTTTTGCCTGCGTTTGAAAAAGCAGAAAAAATAAAAGGGAAACCCGTTATGATAATTGCGCCTACGAAAAAAGGCAAAGGAGTGTCGTTTATGGAAAAAACTCCCCTTAAATGGCACGGCGTAACACCAAATGCGGAGCAGGCAAATCAGGCAGTCGAAGAAATAGAAAAATCATAAGGGTACGTCGGGGGTTTTAATCCAGCTCCGCTGGGCAACTGCCCTGACATTGGAGTGGTGTTCATATAGAACAAACTCCGGAGAAACGAAAAGAAGAAAAATCATTATGACAGACGAATATTTTATGGGGGAAGCCGTCAAAGAGGCGGAACTCGCATTAGAAAAAAAAGAAGTCCCCGTCGGCGCAGTCATTGTGCTTGATAATAAAATAATAGGACGCGGACATAATAGAATTGAATCCCTTCAAGATCCTACCGCGCACGCCGAAATAATAGCCATCACCAGCGCTGCCAACACTTTAAACAGCTGGCGAATTCTCGGCGCTACCATCTACGTAACGCTTGAACCTTGCCCGATGTGCGCCGGAGCAATAATGCTCGCAAGAATTGCAAAATGCGTGTTCGGAGTTGGAGACCCACTTGCAGGTGGACTCGTCAGCTCTTATAAAATTAAAACCCCAAAACTTGAAGTAGTTTCGGGTATCCTTGAACCGGTATGTAAGTCCCTTATGAAAGAATTTTTCAAAAAATTACGAAATAAAAATACTAAAATTTGACAAAATGAAATTAAATTGTATGTAGAATTATATTAAAATTAATAGGAGGAATTATGCTTGCTTTAACAATTTTTTTGCCGATTATTCTTGGAATTTTTGTTCTTGTTTTTCCTAAAACTTCAAAAGGGTTCCGTTCCGCACTAGCAATAGCGGGAAGTTCCATAGGACTTTTAGTTTCCTTCTTCATATTAAATACCGTTAACTCAGGGTATGACATATACTTGAATTATAACTGGATACCCGCTATCGGGGTTAATTTTGCTCTAAGGGGATATATATATTCTGCGTTCTTACTGATATTTATCAACTTGTTCGGTCTTCTTGTTTCTATATATTCCACAAAAAGCATAAACCACTTTTTTGATAATGAAGGGCAGAAACCTCGTCTTCCGGAATATTACGGATACTTACTTCTTACGATTGGTGCAGGATGCGGTGCCGTCCTTGCAAATGATTTTATAATATTCGTGATTTTCTGGGGAATAGTGCTTCTAACTATGTACGGCTTATTAAGTCTCGGCTCCTATAAAGTAGCGTTAAAGGGATTATTTATTATGGGCTTTTCGGATTTCTGTTTATTACTGGGAATTTTATTGTTGTGGAGTATAACCCATACTTTCAGAATGAGCGATATATCAAAAATCCCATTAAACAGCGGGCTCGCTATCACATCTTTTATCCTGATGCTGATAGGCGCCCTTGCAAAAGCAGGTTCTATGCCTTTCCACACGTGGATACCTGACGCCAGCAAATCTACACCTGTCCCGATTATGGCATTTTTGCCTGCATCTTTAGATAAGCTATTAGGCATATATTTACTTTCCAGAATTTGTCTTAACTTTTTTGATTTTGTTCCGAATTCCGGGTTGTCTTTGGTGCTTATGATAATCGGCTCATTTACACTTATTGCCGCCGTAATGATGGCTATGGTTCAACATAATATAATGAAATTACTTTCTTATCACGCTGTCTCGCAAGTAGGATATATGGTCATTGGTATAGGTACGGGTCTTCCAATCGGCATAGCGGGAGGACTTTTCCATATGGTCAACAATGCCATATATAAAAGCTGTTTGTTCTTATGCGGTGGCTCTGCAGCAAAAACGGCAAATAGTGCGGAAATAGAAAATATGGGCGGTCTCTCAAAATCACTACCATGGACTTTTGGAGCTTGTCTTGTGGCTGCTTTATCGATTTCCGGCGTTCCACCTTTCAACGGGTTCTTTTCGAAATGGATGGTGTATCAGGGTATAATAGAATCCGGAAGGTCGGGGACCGGAATATGGGTGTTATGGTTAATTGCGGCAATGTTTGGAAGCGCTTTAACGCTTGCGTCATTCGTAAAATTAATCCACGGTGTATTCCTTGGACAAAAAAGAAACTCTCAGGATGTAAAAGAAAAAGAAAGTTTTGCCACAGCTGCACCCGTAGTTGTGCTTGCTTTGCTTTGTATAGCTTTCGGTATTTTTGCTTATAAAGTTCCATTAAGCACTTTTATCTATCCGATTATCGGCTCAGTTCCACCGTCTCTGGGAAATTGGACGCCGACACTCGCAACTTTACTCGTTATCGTAGGACTTGTAATCGGGGTAATTATTTATCTGTTGAATGGAGTTAAAACTACAAGAACTACTACCGCTTTCATCGGGGGAGAAGATATCGATAAAATGGAAACGGCAAATGTCAGTGGAGGAGAATTTTATAATACCGTAAAAAATGAAATGGGATTCGGGAAAATATACAATAACGCATCGAACGGGAAATACGATTTCTATTTATGGGGAAAAGGGTTTTTCCTTGCCTTTGCAAATATAATCTGGGTCTTGGGCGACAGGTTAGCGGATTACGTCTGGAATACTATGTATAAGGCTCTTATTGAAGCAGGCAACCTGTTAAGAAAAGCCCACACGGGAATCATAACTTCTTACGTAGTATGGCTCTTTGTCGGAATGCTCATATTGCTGGTAACTATCTTTTATTAACAGTACCGTAAAAAAATAAGAAAATAATTCACTGCAGAGACGTCCGCCTCAGGCGGATTCGCGGAGAACAGATAAAACAAAATCAAACCACGGAGAACACGGAGAACACAAGGTATTGTAGGGGCGAATGGCCATTCGCCCTTTCTGGTATTGGTTGAGCGATAGCGAAATCCGCCATAGTCTGGGTAGGTCGGGGTTTTAATCCAGCTTTTTTTTAGTGGGTAGACAGGGTTTTTATACCCTGCTAATAAAAAATGTAGGCACAACTTGCCTGACGGCAGTCAGGATTTCAAATTGTGCTCTCTGACTCGGGGGCAACTGCCCCGACAGATATTTAGGATAATTATTTTATGCAGAAAGAAAGCTATAGAGCATTAATAAAAATGACAAAAACATTTACAATCTTTTTTTTGCTGGTTTTTGCGTTCACGCAAACCTATGCGCAGAATTATCAAATCACCTTTGCAGGAACAGGCTCAAGCACAACCGTTGATTCGGTAAAAGTAGAAAATCTGACACAATGCACCGATACTACTCTTAGCGGGAGCGATACATTACAGCTTGAAGTGACAGGAATAGCCGAATCGGATTTGAATACCGTTGTGGATAATAATATGCATATCTATCCGAACCCGATGACGGGCAATTGTTCAGTAGATTTTGAAGTCCGCCTCAGGCGGAGCAAAACAACTCTTAACCTATATGACATAACAGGAAAAAGAATTTTGCAATCGCAAGAATTATTATCAAAAGGACATCATACTTACAGTCTGAGCGGACTTAGCAGTGGCATATATCTTTTGAAAATAAAGTCGGGAGAATATTCCTATATGGCAAAAATAGTAAGCAATAATTTATCTCCCGCCTTGGCGGGGACTGAAATAAAACATATTGGAATGACATCAAGCACAGATAAACAAATCACAACTTCAAATACAGGAAAAACGAAAAGTGCAAAAAGCAATAAATCGGTAATTACTATGAAATATACTACAGGCGACAGGTTGAAGTTGACGGGAAAATCGGGTATTTATCGCACTATCTTTATGCTTATCCCAACCAACAGCCAACCCGTAACTTTTAATTTTGTTGATTGTACCGACGCCGACAATAACCATTATGCAGTGGTAAAAATAGGCACGCAGGTATGGATGGCAGAAAACCTTAAAACTACTAAATACCGCAATGGAGACAGCATACCTAATGTTACTGACAGCACTCAGTGGGATACTTTAACAACCGGGGCATATTGTAATTATAATAACAATACGGCTAAGGGCGATACTTATGGTCATTTGTATAATTGGTATACAGTGGCCGACAGTCATAATATGTGTCCTGTTGGTTGGCACGTACCTTCTGATTCCGAGTGGACAATTCTTACCGATTATTTGGGTGGAACAAGTGTAGCAGGTGGGAAACTGAAAGAAAATTGCACAACACTTTGGCAAAGTCTAAACATCGGTGCAACTAATGAAAGCGGTTTTTCGGCACTTCCGGGTGGTGGTCGCCACAGCAGTGATAGCATGTTTTTCTCTATGGGAGTCGTCGGTTGCTGGTGGCCGTCGGATATGTATGGAGTAGACTATGCCTTGGTCCATTGCCTGTATTGCAATTACTATAATATGAGCCGTATTTACGGAATCGACAATAGGTATGGCTGTAGCGTCCGTTGCGTCAAGGATTAATTGAATTATTTGGCTGTTTCTTTAGCTCTAAACTCTTTATTCTGTCATTCTTTGTGTTAATCCGTGTAAATCCGTGTCTTTTATCCGTGGCTGAAAATTCTGTTCTTTTTTCTCTTCTCTGTGTCCTCTGTTCATTTTTCTGTGCTCTCTATTCTTCTACTTTCTACTTTTTTACTCTGTGTTCGGAGTTTACCCCGAAGAAGGCGGAGTGGTTGCTTTCTGTTGCCTGTTTTTTAGTGCTTTCGTGCTTTAGTGGCAATTTGTTTCCGATTATATCTTATCGTACTCGTCTTCTATTTCCCCGAAGAGCTCTTCGATGATATCTTCCATCGTAATCATACCCGTTATTTTATTGTTCGCATTCGTTACCATTATTAGTCCCGGTTTATCCATATTTAACTCATCAAGCAGTTCGTTGAGTAATTTGGATTCCGTTACAATTTTACATTCTTTAATAATAGTTTTAATGTCATCCGTAATTAATAAATCTCTGGCTCTTATGTAACCGATTATTTTATCAATACTTCCTTCATACACGGGAAGTCTTGAATATTCGGTATCGGCAGCTATTTTCCTTGCTTCTTCAATAGAAAAGCTTATATTTATCGCGCATATTTGATTCAGTGAAATCATTATGTCCCTCGCAGGTTTACTGTCGAATTCGACCAACCGTAATATAATTCCCTGCTCCTTGAGCGAGAAAAGATGCTTTGAAGCTACCCTTAACTCTTCTTTTGTAAACTTAAAATTAAGGGGAGAAGAAGACGATTTGAATAATTTCAGTATTCCCGTAGCAGTCTTGTAAACAATAAATATAAAAGGATAGAGAATCCAATAAAGAAAAATATATACAGGAGCAAACAAAACAAAGAATTTTTCTTTAGCTCTTGAAACAATAGCTTTGGGAAGTATCTCTGCGAATAGAAAGAAAAATATAGTGCAGATTATGGATATCGCGGCATCCGGTATTTTATTTTGCCAGTATTTATTTGCGAGCAAGCTTATTCCGACAACGGTTAAATTCGTTCCTACAAGTATTGCGCCTAACAAGTTTTGATTGTGCAATAATTTCAAAGCCAATTTTGCTCCCGGCTTTTTATTGTCTGCCCAATTCTTCAATCTTACCCAGTTGCACCCGACAAATGCCATTTCCGATGCTCCAAAAAAAGCCGAAATCAATAATAATAAAAGTATTGGTAACATATTAT
The DNA here is from genome assembly GCA_041649255.1 of bacterium. Lineage (NCBI taxonomy): Bacteria > bacterium. Next base: position 98,640 of record JBAZNK010000010.1, on the reverse strand, counting down.
TTTCCACCTGAGGCGGACAAGATTATGGTTTTTAAAATATCGTCCATAGTAATTATTCCGACTGTCAATGTCTTTTTTGAATCATCCGTCACCACGGCAATGTGAATGTGCCTACGATTAAATTCCGTAAATACTTCGGACGCTTTTGTTGATTTCTCTACAAAACAAGGAACGCGCATTAATTGCTTAAGAGGCATATACTTTTCATTGTTGTTTGTTTTTAACATATCTTTCACATAGAAAATTCCCTTTATGTTTGCAATATCATTTTCATAAACGGGAATTCTTGAGTGTTTTAATTTTGCAACTAATGTTTTGTCCGGGATGGTAGAATCTTCTAAACACTCCAACTGTGTAATCGGTGTCATTAAATCTTTCGCGGTAAAGTTTTTAAACTCAAGCAAATTCAATATAATTCTCTGGGCTTTCATACTCAATTGTTTGTCGCTTTGGATAAAAGTTTTGAATTCTTCTTTGCTGAAATTTGATTGTTTTTTAGGAGAAATAAAAGAAATTAATGTCTCCAAAGGGAAAACAACCGGGGATAATATGTACCTTAAGATATTTAAAAAAGGCGTTGCCTTAATGGCGATTTTTTCTGCATTACGAAGAGAATAAAGCTTGGGAGCAACTTCACCGAACACGAGTAAAATATAAGTCATTCCACAGGTTACTGCAAGTAAGTATGAGTTGTGGAATATCAGGTAAACTATTTGTCCTGAAATTATGGATGCGCTTACGTTTACAAGCGTACTCCCGAAGAGCAACGTCCCGAGCAACAATTCCCGCCTTTTTAATATTTGTAAGTTTTTGTATCGGTAAACAAGTTTGTCTATTGTTATAACCGGCAAATGAAATATGGCCGTCTCGGAAGCCGAAAAAAAAGCAGACATACCAAGAAGAACAATTAAAGAAATGAATTCTATTAAAAGCATTTTTGTAATTTGCTAAGAGAATAAAAAATAATTTACTATTTCAATAGTTAGAACTGAATTTCTTGAAATAATATTTTTCTTTCCTGCTCATTTTGGTACCGTGGTCATACCCGAGAACGTGTAATACGCCATGAATTAGAAGATGCGCCAACTCTAAAGCAAGGGTCTCCCCTTTTATAATTTGTTCGGAGGCTCTCTCCACGGATATGTATATGTCTCCAAGTGCTACTTTTTTATTGAGTTTTTTTGATGCTTCTGCATCTATACGAAAAGCAATAACGTCTGTCGGTGTATTTTTCTTTCTGTATTTTGCATTTAATTTCTTAATTTGTGTATTGTCTACGAATGTGATTCCGATTTCTATGTTTGAAGGTAGTTTAGGAGACAGAGATTTCTCCTCCGTTTTAACTATCCCCGCCGTCAATGTTTTGAGTTGCTTTACATACTTAGGCGGAAGGCTAAATGCCAAATTATTTTGCAGAAATATTTTTTTCATAAGAAATACGCGGGTGAAATACGCCCATTAATATCGGTAAAAAACTGCTCTCTATTTTTCGCAATTCTTCCAGACTTAAATTTACTCTCGAAAGCTGGTTTTCCTCCAGCCTCATTTTTATAGTCTCTTCTATAATATTTTTTAACTTGTTCGGCGCCGGCGATTCAACGCTTCTCGCAGTCGCTTCTACTACATCCGCAAGCATAACAATAGCCGCTTCCTTTGTTTTAGGTAGCGGTCCCGGGTATCTAAAGTCCAGTTCGTTTACATCACTCCCCTCGCTCTCGTTTTCTTTTGCTTTCTGGTAAAACATAGATGCCATAGTCGTTCCGTGATGAGAAGCAATAATGTCTACTATTTCTTTTGGAAAACCTTCGCTCTGTGCAAGTTCTACTCCTTCTTTTACGTGAGAAATAACCACTAACGCATTTAACTCAGGCTTAATTTTGCTGTTACGATGTCGTTCTCCTTGGTTTTCAACAAAATAATTAGGTTTTTTTAATTTCCCTATATCGTGATAATATGCGCCTACTCTTGCCAATAAAGGATATGCGTTTACCGCTCTTGCCCCGGCTTCTGCAAGATTAGCAACGGTAATCGAATGATGATATGTTCCCGGCGCATAAACGGCAAGTCTTTGCATCATAGGATGATTGAAATCCGCGTATTCTAATAAAGTAATGGATGTCGTAATCTTAAAAGCATTTTCAAATAACGGCAATAACCCAAATGCTATAAAAGCAGATACGACTCCTCCGAGTAATGCCCATCCTATGGATACCAATAAAGGCAAAAGAGGACTTAATTTGAGTAACTCTACTGCAAGAGCCGTAACCCCATAAGCTAAAGCTAAATATACAACAGGTTTGTAAAAATCAAAACTTCGTTTTACATTTGAAGATGCAAATACTGAAATATTGCCGGCAAAAAGAGATAAAATTATCGGACCGAAATCTCCTCCTGTATATGCGCTAATTAAAATAGTTAGAACAATGACACCTATTATTCCTACCTGTGTGCCCAACAATAAGGAGACGAGTATCCCGAATGTCGCTACCGGGATAAGATAACCGGATAAGTTTAAAACTAATACGATGGATGTCATCCCTGCCGTAACCGATAGAAGCAGTAAAAGTAAACCCATCTTCTTCAAATCATTAAGTAATGTAAGATGAAGAAAATAAATGCATAGTAATAGAACAAATATTGCTATAATATAAATAACGTTCCTGCCAAGAATTATAGACAATTTGGTTTCTCCTGAAGATTGTGGCAAAGAACTTAATCTTTCTAAAATGCTTGGAGTAACAATGTCGTGAGCCCGGATAATAATTTCTCCTTTTTGAATGATGCCCTTTGTTTGCTTTACCTGAGTGATAATTTGTTCTTTCCTTTTTTCCGTTTCCGCATAGTCGAGTTTTAAGTTTGGCTTAATAAAAAACTCCCCTATTTCTACAAAAGCATTTGTCGTTGCCTTATCCCTAAAACTGGTTGAGGCTTTTTCCTTAAGAGATATAGAAATATTATCGTAATCTATAAAGTTTTCTAAAAAAGTCGGCACTTCCTGTCCCATAATCACAACAATGGGCGAGATAATTAGACTCGTAGATTCAATAACGCCCTTTTCCATAAATTCGTTTATAAGACCAATTAACGTATCCCGTATGGCGGAATAAGGCTTTCTCAAAAGCATGGAACTCGACTGTTCTGTAATCGTGGGTATTATTGAAGCGAGATTTCCTTTCTTTTTGTCATAAGACACGGAATCCGTTTTTATCTCATCAAGTTTTTGAAAAAATTGGCTTGCTTGTTGACTTGCAGGAATTAGCGTCTTTCGTAATACGGGGACTACGGATTGTTTCGCCTTTTCCGTTTCTATTTGAAGTTCGCTTTTATTCTTTTGAATGTAAAAAGTACAGGGAGCTATTATGTCCCTTGGTGCAACTGTCCCAATTTGTAAGTTAAACTTGGTGTTAATGGGAGCAGGATACATCAAATTGAGTACAACGAGGAAAGTTACAAATAATACAATACTATTGGTTCTTAGTTTCTTTTTCATATGTTTCGTAGGCCTCAACAATTTTTTTAACAAGAGGATGTCTTACAATGTCTTTCCCGGTGAGCGTTACGAATTTTATACCCGGGATATTTGCAAGTACATGCTGAATGTGCGGCAACCCGGATTCCTCATTTGTTTTCAAATCAATCTGCGTAATGTCTCCCGTGATGCAGGCTTTTGAGCCCACGCCGAGCCTCGTTAAAAACATTTTCATCTGGAGCTTGGTTGCATTTTGCGCTTCATCAAGTATGATAAACGATTTGTCAAGATTTCTCCCTCTCATATATCCTAAGGGCACTATTTCAATAGTGTGGTCTTCCATATATTGTCTTATTTTATCGCGGGGAAGCAGTTCATGCAATGCATCATATAATGGTCTGAGATAGGGATCTATTTTTTCCTTGAAATCCCCGGGTAAAAACCCAAGTCTTTCACCTGCTTCAACCGCCGGACGTGTAAGTATCACTTTACGAACGGCATTGGTTTTTAGTAAGTCTACTGCTTTTGCAACTGCAAGAAAAGTTTTCCCGGTTCCCGCAGGCCCGATACAAACAACAATATCAAATTTGTTAAGCGCTTTAAGGTAAACGTCCTGCCCCGGCGTTCTTGGAGTCACCACCCCGATAATTTGTTCGGAGTTGTTAAATTGAGAATAATCATTACCGCCGTAGCGGGATGTCCCAGATGTCCCATCGCCGCCATATCGGGATGTTCCATTTGTTTTGTTTTCAATGCTGTGTGAAATATTATTCTGACCGAAATTGATAATAAGATTGTCTTTGTTTATAGTCCTGCCCTCTTTGATTTCTTTTATGAGATATACTAAATTTCCTTTTAATTTCTCTACGTTTTCCTGGTTCCCTTGCAAAAAAAGGTTCTCCCCTCTTGCAATAATTTTAACGTTGTATTTTTTAGATAATGTTATTAGGTTTTCATCCAGTTTCCCATAAAGAAATAACGGATTAAGTCCTTTTATCGAAATACGAGTTTTTATCATATAAAAAATAAAGTCCTCTTCATTAGAATAAAGCAGGGAACCCCGATTGTTTTCAGAATTCCCTGCTTTATTAAGTTTATAGTTTTTATGGTCTTGGAACTTTAAGCTTCCATCCCGGTTGAATCACTGTAGGATGCTTGATTAAATCTCTGTTAGCATTATAAATTTTTGGCCATTTGGCATAGTTCCCATGCCCGTATACTTCTTTATATTCGGCAAGTTTCGCCAAGAAATCTCCTTCTTTTACCACATAGTAAGTGCATTCCGGTTCTGCTGTTGCGGCTCTGAGTTCTTCTACTCTGGTCGTAAGTGTGGAAATTTCTACATCCAATTGAGCGATTACGTTTTTCAAGCTGTCTACTTCTGCGGTTCCGTTTGTAATACTCGTCTGAAGTTCTGTTTCTTTCCCCTTATATTGGGCTATAAGGGAAGTAGCTTGAACATACGTAAGTTTCTCCTGTGCATACCCTATAGTAGCAAATACCATAAGGGCTAACATAATAGTTCTGGGTTTCATAAGTATTATCCTCCCTTATTTTTTCACTTGGTTTCTTTAGTTTCTGCTTGTTTTCTGTCTGTTAAAGTTTTTTCTAATGTATTAAGTTCATCTTGTAAATCTTGAACCTCTTTTTGTTTATCGGCAATCATCGTTTCATATTCCGCTTTCTGAGCTTCTATTTCTTTTAGCTTGCTTTCCGCTGCATCACAGGCCGCCTTTGATTGGGCTAAAGTTGCTAATTGTTCCTGAGAAGCTCCTTTAGGTCCGCAACCAACTACAAATGCAAAAACAGCTATTAAAAGTGGTATTACCTTTAGCATCTTTCACCTCCTGAAAGAATATTTATAACAATATTTGCAAAAATAACCACATTATTCTTATTGTCAACAAAAATTATCCATCAGGATAAGTTAAGTAAGTTGAGTAAGGTAAGTAGGTAAAGTAGGGCAAGAAAATTGAGTCCCGCGTAGCTAGATAACCCGCTTCAGGCAAATCAGAACGGTCCCCAACTAATTAAAGAGTGGGTTTTTACCTTCGCCACGTCTTTGATTGCCATTTTCTTACTTCATCCTGCCATTTCTTTACAATCCTGTCACATTCTTCTTTGGATACCTGTTTTTCTTCAAAATCACTTATCTTTTGTAGTCTTTTTATGTGCCTGTCACCCTCAAATTTAGTCTCAAGCCACTTATTTATAATACTTTCTGCCAGTTCAATACTAACAAATCCTGCTCCGATAACAAGAACGTTGGCATTGTTGTGTAAACGAGAATACTCCGCAAGTTTTTCGTTTATACAAAGCGCAGCGCGAATTCCCTTTACTTTGTTTGCAACAATGGACATCCCTATGCCGGAATTACATATTAATATTCCCCAGTCCGCTTTGTTTTGAGCAACAAATTCCGCTACCTTGAATCCAAAATCCGGATAATCGCAGGATTTTTCCGTATCTGTGCCAACATCTATGACTTCAATGTTTTTGGACTTTAAGATGCTTATAACTTTACTCTTAAACTCTATTCCTCTATGGTCACAACCAATAGCTATTTTCATTCTTTATCTCAATAACATTACTTTGCTTGTTAATTCGGTTTCCCCGGATTTGAGTTTCACAAAATATAAGCCGGATGACATTTCTTTTCCCTTTATGTCTTTCCCATCCCATATCGCCTCTTTATGACCGATAGTCTCTACTTTATTAGTTATTGTCTTTACTAATTTACCGGTTATATCGTACACTTCCAATGATGTTTTGGAAGTAATCGGAATATTATAACTAATCGTTACCCGGTCTTTAAATGGATTTGGTTCGTTTTTCAACATAGCGGGATATTTTATGGCAGATTCTTCCGCGCCTATTTGCATTATATGAACTTTTGCCGCCTGGTATATTTCTTTGCTGCTCCCCTGGACAAAAATAACAAGATAACAATCACCCGGTTTCCATGCCGCATTTACAGTGAAATTTCTTACTTTATCAAGAGTGCCACCTGCCGATATTGATACTGCTTCTCCATTCTGGTCGGGAATTAAATCTCTTGCCGGACCAAATATGCTATCCTGATCATACCATGTATACGCTATATTGGTTTCCGCAAGAATACACTGCAAAGTCCCGCTAACCGTGGCGCCACTCGTATTGCTTATATGGATATTTGCAACCCCCGTTTTTGCGGATGAATTATAAGAACCCGTAACTTCTATTTTAATCGGAGATGCTACTGCTTTACGGGCGTTAAAATCGGAAAGATATGTGCTATAGGCCTGTGTACCTATCCTTTGAACAGCCCCATCACAATAAGAAACAGGTATCCCGGTAGTACCGGCACCATAGTAATTTATCGCTCTCCCCGATGTTTCTGTTGTTCTAAATGGGTTGGTTGTTCCTTGATACTGCAAATGAAGACCTATAAGCGCTAATTCATCCCCTTTCGCGACTTCTAATTGATGCAGCGTAGCCGCTGCTCCCGGGCAATACCCTCAGCCAGCTACTGTCGTTATTTCCTCTACTACTACGACCTGCCTTGTCTCAGCTTTTACTTGAGACATAAAGAAAAAAGACATAACCAATGCTATTGAAACTAATATCTTAACTGTTTTCATTTTTCCTCCTAGATTTACTTTTTTTATACTATTGTATGTATGATACATAATTTGATATTTGTCAAGAGCAGAGTTTTTTCCCTGCACATTTATTGTGCGGGGTTACCCGGTACGAAATCCAAAGAGAACTAATTCTACCCCATTTTTGTTTAACTTGAGATTTTCCATCCCTCCGGAAAGTGTTCTGTTCATTAGCGCATCTGTCTTTTTAATTTTTTACTGCCCTCTGCGCCCTATTTGGGGAGTACGCAACCAACCCCGAAAATTCTTCCGGGCTTTAGCCCATAATTCCTTTCTATACCTTGATTGGATTACTACAAATTTCCCTTTTCTTCCGTTATGGAATCTATAAATTTTATTACTTTTTTTTCAATTTCATCCCGTATTTCTCTAAATTCCTCTATGGGTTTTTCTTTTGGGGCCGGTATGTCCCACTCAACTCTTTTCGCTCCCGGATAGAAAGGACATATATCTTTACATCCCATCGTAATGATGTAATCAAACTTTGGAATTGGTAGTTGACCAAAACCTTTTGAAGCTTGAGAAGATATATCTATGCCTTTTTCTTTCATAACTTTTATTGCAATTGGATTAATCACTCCTGAAGGGTTTGAACCTGCGCTATAAGCGCTTACTGTGTCGGAAGCGTAACTTTTTGTGAATCCTTCTGCCATTTGGCTGCGGCAGGCATTTTCTACACAAACAAAAAGAATTGTCTTTTTGTTCATTACGTATGCAAGAAAAACAAGAAATATATTCCGACAAGTAGTATTAGAACTCCTGCGGATTTTCTTAAAATATTTGTGGAAGTTCTGAAGCCTTTTGATTCGAGCAACCCTTTTGCAAGCCCGACTGATGTTCCGACAACAAGAATTAACATACAATGTCCCAAAGCATATACCAAAAGCAATATGGCTCCGTAAATTATGCTGGAACCACTTGCCGCTATATAAGTTAATAAGACCACAAGAATAGGCGCAGCGCAAGGAGTAGAAACTATCCCAAAAAGCAATCCCAATAAAAATGCCCCCAAAAGCCCTTTTTGTTTAACTTTAACTTTACCAAATGCCGGGACGTTAAACTTTATTAAATCCAGCAAATGGATTCCCATAATCACGCATACTCCGCCTGCAATCCATTTCCAGAAAACTCCCACGTCGCCGAGAAGTTTTCCTGCAGTAGCGGCGATAATCCCGAGGATGGAAAAAGTTATGGATAAGCCTAATATAAAAACAAGCGTAAAAAGAAAAGATTTTTTGAATCCCGATGTTCCTTCCATTCCTCCTACAAACCCAATCATCAAAGGAATCATCGCCAAAACACAAGGGTTGCAGGCAGTAAGAAGTCCGCCAATGAATACTGCGCCAAACGCCAGCCACGGATTTGTCTGGACTAAACTACCGGCATTATCCAACAAATTCTGTAACATATTTTCCTCCTGCTATCCACTTTTTAATTTGTCATTCTGAGTGTAGCGAAGAATCTCGTTTTTCTTTTTTCGTCTATTTTTTTCCTTTCTACTTTATCCCACCTACTTTTTTTTCTCTTGCTAATTCGTTTCCAGTTTTTCTTTTATTGCTTTCTCATCCCAAGAAGTTTCCAGTTTCCCCGTAAAATTCCCCTGTTTATCAAAAAACAACAAAACAGGTATAGTCGTAATCCCATATTTATCTGCTAATTTTGCAACCGGATCCTGATCCTTTGTATAATCAAGTTTTTCAAAAGTTATCTTTCCCTGAGATTGCGAAACATAACCCGTAATTGTTTTTTCACCCACAGAACAATTCGCAAGGGTACAGTTGCATCCTTCGGATGTAGTAATTAAAACAATCTTAGGCAAACCCGTTTTTGCCTCCGTTGTATTTCCAACTGTTTTATTTTGAACGGAAGTATCTATCTTATTTATCGCAGATTGTAGAGTAGTGTCCACGCATACTTGTTTATTTTCTGCCTGTTTCTTAGAGTTGTTGCAGCCCGTTATTAATGTAACCATCAAAACGCTTAAAACAAAAAACCCTTTTTTCATTTTGTCTCCTTTTCTTTCTCTGTATTCTCTCTAACTCCTCTTTCGTTTTTCGTTATCTGTTAATTTTTATCCGCCTCAGGCGGACTAAATCGTCTTCTATTCTCAGCGGTCTCTGCGTCTTTTCGTTCTGTGCAATCTTGTAGTTTCTATTTTGTTAACTCTTCCAGTTTCGTACTCATTGCTTTTTCTTCCATCAGACCCGTTTTACGATAAACCTCTTTTCCGTTTTTATCTAAGAATACAAGCGTAGGAATAAGAAGTATTTTATATTTTTTCGTAAGCTCTTTCTCTTTATTCACATCTATGGATATTATTTTTGCCTTTCCCCGGAACTTCTTTTCAATCTTTTCCAGTCGTTTTTTTGTTATTATACAGTTTTTGCACCTATTACCTCCAAAATCCATAAGTATCGGCATTCTCGTTGAGTCAACTTTAGCGCTATCGTTTACAACAACCTGAACTGTCGCGCTGTCACGTATAATAGTATGAACTGTCTTGGCAGATTTTTTGCTGCCATTAAGAGCCCCCAGAAAAAGGCTGTCTATAGCAGAACGAAGGCTGTCAAGACTCTTAGCGCTGTCAGCGAGAGGAACCTTGAGTTGATACTGTAGCTGAACGGTCTCGATGTTATTCAAAAGAGGACGAACGGTCTTTGTATGTTTAGAAGTATCAGGTATAATAGGACGAATGGTTTTGACCGAGTCCGTGTTCTCGCAAAATCCTTTCGCCGTAAATCCTAATATAGATATTAGGACAAACATAAAGAAATTTCTTTTCATCTTTCCTCCTTAGTTGGACTTTGTTCCTTAAGGAACATTAGACCAACTTATCCAGCTCAGCTGGACTTATTCATTAATCATCTTTTTTCACCCTATTTATTAGACATCTAAATTCCCCATCCCTTGCAAAAATAATCCTCTTTTTATGTTCTCTTGATTTTTATTTCGTGTTTCTTTTTTGTGCTTTCGTGTTTTAGTGGCAATATTTGTTTTTGCATTTTATCTGTTAAAACTTAAAACTAAACTGTAACATTGGTATTTTCGCTATATAATCTTTTTCCCCGAGATTATCCATATAATCTATAAGTTGATATTTCAACAAAACCTTGCTTTGCATTGTAAACTCATAAGACAATATCAAAGATACTATAGCCGTCTGGTTATTTATTTTCTCGTCCATTGTTGTCAAAATATCATCCGGTCTATACTCTGACCTGTACTCATAATCGTTTTCTATTTTCCAGTTGGAAACGATTGGCACTGTTATTCCGAAGTTCGCAACAAGAAAATCCGTTAACGAGCTGTGGAAGGTTGTAATTTTAGAATCATACGTAATAGGCATAGATATAGGAATAGGTATAAACATATCATCCCATGTCGGCTCAATTTCTTTTAGTTTTTTATAATAGCCCGCAATGGTTACTTCTTTGGAAAACAGCGGCATATCCCTGTATGTAAACGAAAAACGGACTCCCCTGCGATTAGCGGCGCAAGATAACGACCTGTATAGGGGCGCGAAATAAGGGTCCATCTGCAAGTATAATAAATTTACGTCTATCTTATCACTGCTTAAAAGCTGTAACCCACCGGTAATCCCATTTTTACTGTGAACTATATTCAAAGTATCTCGCAGGTCATCATCTCTTGTGCTTCGCGCATATTCACCGACAAAAGAAGTATTCCATAAGATAGGAATCCTGACGTCGCATCCGAACACATCGCTTTGAAACGGTTTCGTGTAAGACATTTCCACTTTTGCGGTATCGTCTTTTATACTTAATCCCGTAACGCCAAAACTCGCGGAGGAAAGATTTTCTATAAAAGCCGGAACAAACCGCGCTCTTGCCCCGTACATATATTTATTGGCACTCATATTTTTACTTTCAAATTGAGGAATTGCAAACAGAGCCGTAAAGTCTCCCAGTTCCCCGCTCAACTCCGTTTTAAGACCTTCCAGCTTATAATCTTCCTGTAGTTCTTCAAGGCTTTCCCCGCTGATTCCGCCAACCGATGCCTGGCAGGCGCAGCTTGTAGCGCCGAGAGGATTATCGTTCAAATCCCATCGCATAAAAGTTAACGGAGTAAAACTCGCGTCGTAGTTTCCCGCAATTACTGTAAACGGGCTCTTTTCCCAACTCAGCGACAGCCATCCTGCGATAGCTTTTGTAGAAACAAAATCGGGCGCCGGCATCATTACAACGGGCGTGTCCTCGTTGCTTATTCTCACCGTTCCGATTACTTTAAGGTATTCCGTAATCGGGATATTAACGGATAAATCAATTCTTTCTCTCAAGGTAAGTCCTTTTTTTAGTGTCTCCCCGTAACTCCCTTTTATGGTATCAACGTTTGCTTCTACGTACTTAAACCTTATTTTCCCTTCCCCGCTTATCGAAAATTTTTCCTGTTCTGCAAAAGTTACGGAGGTAACAATAACAAGCGAAAAAACTACAAATAAATTTTTAACTTTTATCATTCTTTTCCCCCTTTGCAACGAATTACTTTTTTAATTACTACAAGTTATTTTCTTATCCGGTCACGCCGGATATTTTTTCTAATGGCCTCATCCGGGTTTAATCCAACTTTTTATCTCTTCAACGGTCGGCATTTTTCCCGAACATTTAACAACGCCGTCAACTACTACTGCAGGAGTCATCATTACGTTGTACTTCATTATTTCATCTATTTTTTCCACTTTTACTATTTCTGCGGAAATGCCCAGCTCACTAACTGCCTTCTCTGCGTTGGCGTAAGTTTGTTTACATTTTGCGCATCCAATTCCCAGTATTTCTATTTTCATTTCGTCCTCCTTAGTTGGACTTTCCCGCCATGGCGGGATTACTCCAACTTATCCAGCAAAGCTGGATTCTTCCTATTTTATAATAAAGTTAAACAAATACCCCGTAAAAATAATTCCTATTCCGACAATTCCCGCAAAAACTAAAATCAATTTCGTTTTCATTACCCTTCTTAGAATCATAAATTCCGGCAAAGACAAAGCAGTAACCGCCATCATAAATGCCAAGGTAGTTCCCAACGCTACTCCCTTTTCGGTCAACGCGCTCACTAACGGAATAATGCCGGCGGCATTCGAATAAAGAGGAATTCCAATAAGCGTAGCTAACGGAACTGCATACCATTTATCTGCGCCTGCGTATTTAGCTAAAAAGTTCATAGGGACATACCCGTGTATCCATGCTCCCAAACCAATTCCAACCAGAATGTAAATCCAGACTTTTTTAATTATGTCGGAAGTGTACCCCCTGGCATAATTAATTCTTTCTTTCCATTCTATTTTTGAGCCATCTTCCGAAGTTTTTATTTTATTGGCAAACGAAAATTTTTCCACCCAGTTTTCGACTTTTAGTTTCCCTATAATTATACCGGAAAGGATTGAAATTATAAGTCCGCTTACGACATAAATAAGTGCAATTTTCCAGCCAAACATTCCGAAAAGCATAACCAGCGCAACTTCATTAATCATAGGTGAAGCAACAAGAAAAGAAAAAGTTGCCCCGAGTGGGACGCCAACTTCCAAAAACCCCAGAAACAAGGGAATAGCGCTGCAGGAACAAAAAGGCGTAACAATGCCGAACAAAGCCGCAAGAACATTTCCTACATATTTATTTTTTCTTGCTAAAATATTGCGGATTTTTTCCGGGGGCAGGAACGACCTGATTATAGAAACGACAAAAATAATAACCGAAAGCAGAATGAAAATTTTTATCGTATCAAAGATAAAAAAGTTTATCGCCTCCGCCAAAAGCGTCTTTGCTTTTAAGCTCAAAATCCCGTAAGTTATCCAATTCGCAAATAACTTAACCGGATAAAATATATCCATTATATGTTTTTGTTTTACCGTCTATACTATTTTACATTTACATTCACTCAACTTCACGGCTTTTGCCAATCGTTTTTTATCTTTTATTAGAATTCCATCTTCATTAAGCATTTGTTTTAAAAACAACAATATTTCTTTCATATTCTTAGAGCTATTTTTATTAATCGAATAGTAAACCCATAGTCCTTTTTTTTTGCTTTTTACCAGTCCGGCATCTTTTAAAATTCTCAAATGTTTTGACACCCGTGTTTGATTTATGCGAAGCGCCTGCATTATTTCGCAGACACAAAGAGTATCTCTTTCCAATAAAATCTTCATAATTCTCAGCCTGGTCTCATCGCCGAGAACTTCAAAAATCCTTATCAATTCTTCCATACTCCCCCTTTTGACTTACTTACCCCACTTTACTTACTTAACTAACTCAACTCTCTATTGCCGAACTATATGCTTACATTCGCATATAAGAATAAAGTTGTCAAGAGAAAATTACGGAGTTTTCTATTTTAGAACTTTTGCGTCTTTCTTGTTACTCTATGTTTTTTATTTAATCTTGTTAACCCTGTCTTATCTTTTTTTCTGTTTCCCGCGCTTTCGTGTTTTCATGGTTGAATTTTCCGTGTTCTGTTTCTTGTGTAAATCTGTGATTACTTGGAGTTTGTTCTGCGTGAACATTACTCCAAGTTATCCTGCTCTGCTGGGAATCTCGTGATTACTGTTTTGTTGTTTTTGTGGCATAAGTATAACCTCTCAACTTTTTAGTTGCATTCTCATAAAGAAAAGTATAGTATACAAAAATGTTACCTTTAGTAATGAGTTTTTTTATATGCTCTAATGCCTGGGATGGGCTATACCAACAAGGAATAAACTATTATAATCGCGGCAAATATGACAGCAGTATTGTACTTTTCAAACAGGTAGTAAAAGAAGACTCTACGCTAAAAGATGCGTATTATAATCTCGGCGCAGCTTTTGCTAAAATAAGAAAATACGACGATGCGATAGTCTCTTTTAACAAGGCAATTAGTTTATCTCCAAACGACATTGACGCTATGTTTCATCTTGGCGCAATATGTATTGTTAAGGGAGACTACAAATCTGCGGTAGTCGTTTACACGAGAATAATTTCTTTTAACCAGCAGCTTCCCCGCGCTTATGAAAACAGGGGAACTGCTTACTGGAAACTTGGATTGCAGTCTCAGGCAAACGCGGACTTAAAAACGGCAAAAAGATTAAGAAGAGGCGAACCCATCAAAAAACCCGGTCTTCTTCCATCAATAACGTCTAAAGGAGTGAAGCTCCCGGAAATAGCTATCGAGGATACGATAACGGCGGACCCTGCAGATATAGAATTGTTGCCGTATATAGGCGAAATATATATGACTACCGGAGATTATGAACTCGCCGTGGTTGCATACAGCAAACTAATAAAATTGGCCCCGGATAACCCGAAAGGATATAGAAACAGGGCGTTGGCTTATGAGAAGTTAGGCAGGCAGGAAAGAGCAAAAAAAGACAGGGATAAATTACAGAAGTTGTTGGGAAAATAGGGAAATTGGGACTTTAGATTTTAGAATTTGGATTGGGAAATTAATTAAAATAACTTAATGAATATGTTAATATTATTTTTCGTTTCAAAACTCCTTATACCTATGGACTTATCCCAGACCGACCATCTGCGGGCTTATGGAGTGATTTATAAATCTCTGCAATCCGGCGTAAAAGCAGAGTGGCTGCTCAATTATCGCGGGGGGGCTTTTCTGCTCGACGAAAACAACCTGACCGAAAAATTATGCAAAACAAAAGGCGTAACTTACGAAAAGGTTTCCGAGGGAACTGCGCAGTCCATATATTCGACCATAGAATCCGAAAATATGGAAAGAGTCGAATTGACAATGGCTCCCAGAATTGCCGTTTATACCCCGCCGTATAGTTCTCCCTGGGATGATGCCGTTACCCTTGCTTTAAACTATGCGGATATCCCTTACACTAAAATATGGGACGAGCAGGTAATTAACGGAACTCTTTCGGACTTTGATTGGCTTCACCTTCACCACGAGGATTTCACGGGACAGTACGGAAAATTCTTTGGCGGGTTTGGATTTACTTTATGGTTCAAAGAAGAAGTAACATTAAACGAATCAATGGCAAAAAAACTGGGATTTAAAAAAGTATGGCAGTTGAAACAATCCGTTGCAAACAAAATATCCCAATACGTAAATAATGGCGGATTCTTGTTTGCAATGTGTTCCGCGACAGAAACGATTGACATAGGTCTTGCGGCATACGGGATGGATATCGTCCCAACGCTGGATGGAGATGGTTATGACCGCAGTTGCCAGCAAAAATTGAATTTTCAAAATGCATTCGCTTTTAAGGATTTTGAAATCGATATTGACCCGATGAGATACAGGCACTCAAATATCGACGTAAGCGATGAAGCCCGTATGCGGGGCGAAAACGTATATTTTGAATTGTCGGAGTTTTCCGCCAAATACGACCCGATACCTACACTCCTAACTCAAGACCATACAAATGTTGTTGCCGAATTTATGGGACAAACAACGGGGTTCAGAAAAAATTTAGTGAAACCAAACGTAACCATCCTGGGACAGGTAAAAGGGACATCGGAAGTTAAGTATTTATACGGTGATTACGGTAAAGGATTTTTTGCATTTTATGGAGGACACGACCCCGAAGATTATACCCATATGGTGGGTGACCCGCCGACGAAACTTGAACTCTATCCTAATTCGCCGGGGTATAGACTGATATTAAATAATGTGCTTTTCCCGGCGGCGAAGTCAAAGAGGTTGAAGACCTAAGCGGAAGAAAGGGAAAAAAGATAGTTGAGTTGGTTTAGTTAGTGTAGTTAGTTAAGTAAGGAACGGAAAAAATAGAAACATAACACAGAAAAATAAGACAGGATTTACAAGATTACGAGGAATCTTAAAACCTTTCTTGACAGAGGTACAGATTTATTATAGATAATTGTTTGTTGATGATGCAATTTGCAGATTATGAAAAGAATAGGAATATTAATTTTGCTTTTACCTGTATGCGTATTCGCAGATGTTGGATTTCATCCGACAGAAAGCAGTGTGTTTTTCAGTCCCAAAACTACAAATAACTTATTGAATTTTAACTTGCTGCAAACGGCAGATACAAGTAATACTGTAAAAGGGAAAACCTCTTTCTCTATATATGCCAAAGAGGCAATGGGTGGACTTTGTGGAGGTGTTTTGGGAGGATTAATTGGGGCCGGCATCCCCATTGTAGGATTGACTTTATTAGGAGCCATATTTGGGCGACATATTTATGACGACCCCTCTGCCGGGGATATAAGACTCTTGGTTGGGGGCTGTATAGGCGCACCATTGGGCGCTATAATTGAACTTCCGAAAGGTATTAGATTTGTAGGGGAAAAACTCGGAGAAGATGGGGATTACTGGAACACTTTTTTAGGGATGGCAATTGGGAGTGGAGCAGGGATGCTTGTTGGAGGAACTGCATGTGGTTTAATAGACGAACATTACTCCGGCGTCTTGGCAACTGTCGTTGGTGTGGGGATTGGAAGTATTTTTTCCATTGCCGGAGCTGTATGCGGATATAATTGGTAGTTATAAAATATTATACTAAACTTAGGGGGTAAATAATGACAATATTTCTTAACTTAATTCTTCTGGCTTCTTCTTTTTTCCTTCCGCCGGGCAAACCCAATCCCCCTTCAAAACAATTTCTGCCCGACAGCAATGCGGTGGAAGAAATTCCCGATAGCATCGCATCTTACATACCGGATAGCGCCAAACAGGATAGTAATTTAACCCAATATTTGCCAGGCATCAAATCCACGCAACCGGACTCCGACGAAATAGTCGAAATAAAAGAAATATCTAAAAGAAAAACCAACATTTATACTGCCGCAAAAACCGAAGAGCCCGTTAAATATACCGGTAAATGTTATAGCATCATTACGCGGGAAGAAATAGAAAGAGACGGTTCTCCTACGGTATTTGACGTTCTGCGAAACTATATGGGAGTTTTTGTAGCGCAGGAAGGTCCGTTCGGTGGTTTTACGGACGTCCATATGAGAGGTATTGAAGGTAATCACACACTTGTTCTTATTGATGGAGTAAAAGTAAATAACCCCGCATCCACTGATAGAGGCTTTGACTGGGGAACTCTATCTACGGCAGCCGTAGAAAAAATAGAAATAGTCCGCGGTCCCCAGAGTTCAATATACGGAAACGATGCAAGCGGTGGTGTAATAAATATCATTACAAAAAAAGGCAGGAAGGGATTCAGAATTAACGCTAAAGGATATGGCGGCGCATATAATACTTTGGAAGAAAGAGCGGGAATAAGTGGAGGTACGGGTAAATTTGATTATGCGGTTTCTTTGTTTAATATTAACTCGGGAGGATTATCTAAATCCCTTTCGTTAACGGACAGCTTGCCCGCAGACGAAGTTGACGGTTACAAAAATAAAGGCGTTTATACGAAAGTAAACACTTACCCGCTTAATAACTTATCCATTAATCTGACAATGGGAATGCGAAATTCTCAAATAGAAGTTGATGCGGGACAGTTTGCCGACAGCTCTAATCTTGTCTCTTTATCGAACTTTAAATACGGTGTATTATCGCTTAACCATAAATTATCAAATTTATATAGCTATAAGATAAGTTCGGAAGTAACAAATACCCGGGGAAACGAAAGTATTGACAAATCAAGAACAAATATGAACGAGAATTATTATGAAGGCGAATATGTAAAAACGGAAATTCAAAACAGTTTTAATTTTAAGAAATCTTTCCACGTAATAACGGGTATCGAATATGCTAAAGAAACCGGGGAGAACTGTAACTGTACCAGGGATACCGCTCATTCCATATCTAATCGCGCCATTTATGCGGAAGTCGAACCGAGTTACAAAAACCTGTTCCTTAACCTTAGCGGGAGAATTGACGATTACCAGAGATTTGAAACACAGAGCGCCTGGTTGTTTTCTATGGCATTCCTGGTAAAGAATACAAAATTTAAGGGGAATTACGGATACGGATTCAAAACTCCTACTTTTTATCAGTTGTTTAACCCGGTGTCTGGAAATCCCGGACTCACCCCGGAACAAAATAGAGGGTATGATGTAGGTGCAGAGCACAGATTCAAAGATGGAAGGGCGGAAATTACATATTTCAACCAACACGTCGTTCAATCCATTGATATTGTAAACGATAAGTATAAAAATAGAACCGTAAGTAATGCCTGGTGCACGGACGGAATAGAGTTCTACTTTTTACTTATGCTTTTTGATGATTTAAGTATGGATATAAATTTTACCGGCGTGGATAAAATTGATTGGCCGGAAGCGTATCTCCTCATTCCATCCCTTAACTACAGGTGGGGAATAAATTACCGCTGGTTCAACGTAAAGTTTTGTTGCATAGGAAAAAGACAGGATAAAGATGCTTTCGGACTCGTAGATATTAAATCCTGCAGAAAAATAGACGTAAGTTATTCGTTCCCGTCTGATGTAAGCAAAAAAGGATTAAAACTTCAGGTACGAATAGAAAACCTGATAAACGAACAATATATGGAAAGTTGGGGCTATAGTGTCCCCGGACGGGGAATCTATTTCGGACTCTCTTACTGATATAATATTCTTTTGCTGTATAAATAGGAATAGAATGTAGGGCAAGTCCGCCTAAGGCGGATTAGCCTTGCGAGAAAACTTTGTTTTATATAAAGAAAACTCTGCGACTACTGTTAAAGTAATCGCAGAGTTTTCTTATTTCAATAATACCCTATTTGGTCTTTACTTTAACTGGGATAGGTTTCTTTACAACCACCGATTTAGCAGAACTTACCGTAGGTTTTTCAGGTCTCTTCGGATACTTTATTTTCTCCACACCGGAACGCGTTCCTGCTGAAATTTGTTCTCCCGTCATACTTTTCCCATTAGATTTTGTAGTGGATGCTGTTTCGACCAGTTCTTTTGCAATGTTTAGTTTTTCTTTGGTTAAGGAGTTGTTTACTTTATTGTTCAGAAATTGAAACAAAGGAGACGAATCTTTTTCCTTGTCCAGCAAATCATTAATCCCATCCTTATTGTTGTCAATAAACGTATCCTTTTGTGCAAACACAGGACTCTTCCTTTGATTACCGGATTGATTGAATATTCTGGTCTCATTTTTCAACCGCGCCTGTCTTGTGCCTGTCAAAGGTAACGATTCTTTTGCAAAAGATACACTACTCAACATAATCCCGAGAGAGAGAATTGCCACGATTCTGTTATTTGTTTTCATAAAATTCTCCATTTTTATCATTTTGTCGGACGTTTTGTATTACCTTTATTCCCGGAAGACATACCCGAATTACTCGGTCTTCTTTCAACAGACTTGTTCTCACCGCCGGGGCGGGATGTTCCATATTCAGAATAAGATTTCTCGGTTTTTGTAGCGGTTGTTACTGAACTGCTCTCTTTTGCTTTCTCTGTTTTCTGTTCAGATTTTTGTTTCGTGACAGGTTTATTTTCCTGGTAAACCTTCTTTTCATCGCTTTTGGGACTTTCATTTATAATCACGGGAGTTTTCTTCTCCATAGCCCTTTCGTCTACAGGCTGCTGAACCACTTTGTTTTTCACCGCTGTATTAGGGCGTTCCTTTTCTTCAAGAGTTTTGGGCCTTGATATAAAAACAGGTTTCGGTTGTATTGTATTTTTGTTAAGTTCTTCTCTAACGTCTTTTTGTCTTAAGGGTGTTTTCCCGACCACAGGTTGTTTGCTAATAGGAAAACCTTTGATTGTAGGAACAAGGTCTTTCTTTGTCGGCTCTGTAGTTTTCACATAGTCCGGCTTAATATTCGTTATCGTTTTTGTCCATTTTGTATCGCCCTTGGAAGTGACTTCTTTGTATTTGTATGATTGGCGAGTCGGTTTGTTCGGCGTATCCCAGGAGTCTTTGTATCTGTAGTTTTTGAAATGATTTCTTTCTACACACACCCATTGTCTAATGTGATGATGCCTTGAATGATGAAACCATGGACGATCCCCGGGACCCATCGGACACCAACCTATATAACCCGGTTCTTCATACCAGCAAACCCATGATGGTCCCCAAGTTCTTCCGGGTATCCACACCCAGCCGTATGGCCAATCATATACCCACCTGCCGTAATGATAAGGTGCCCATCCCCACGATTCATAAGAAACCCATGTCCAACCCCATCTTGCCGAAAATACCCAGTGCCCGTCATAATAAGGTCTCCAATTTGAACTCACACTCGGACGCCATACCCAGCCATAATCATCAATGTGTACCCATCTGCCGTGCCTGTCAAGTTCTTCAACTCCTATTATTACGTCATCCGGAACGTATTTTCTGCTTTGTATGTTACCCTCTACGGCAACCGCACACCAGTTGTTAAAATCTTTTTCTCTCGCCGCTCCATACTTTTCAGGATGTGCCGGTTTTTTATCCTTTTCTATAATCGTAGTTTCCCCTGCCAATAAAGATATTTCTCCCGTATTGCTTAATGCTTTTCCTCTGCCTTCGTATACTATTATTCTGGTTACTTTTTCCCCTGCTTCTACCTGCGCGCTGGCCTGCTCTTCAAGAGCAACCCCGCCTTCCTGCGTCTGTATGTAAAACCTTTTCTCGGCGTTGTAATATCTTGGCACGTTAGCCCTTACTTTCCCGGCTAAGACATAAACTGCAGATATTTCTTCCCCGTTTTCATCTCTTGAGAGACTGGAAAATTCCAACTCTGTTTGTCTGTCAAGATTCAAATCTACCCCGTTATCAAATTGCACTTTCATATACGAATCTTCCGTTCTTATCCTGTCGCCTTCGGAAACTGCCATATTGATGGCGGCATCTTCATATTCCGTTAAACCGCTTCTTAAAATGTAGGCAGGACCGGACATTTTTGAAATCCGGGCAAACCTTGGGTTAGGTTCACCTGCCACAACGGATGAAATCAATAATATACCCATCAGGATATAGTTTTTCATTTTACCTCCTTTGCTGCTACTAATGTTGTTACAAAGTTAGGAAATTGTTTTCCAATATGTTTAAGTTCTCTGTTGCCAACATCTTCCTGGTATGCCCAGTCGAATCTTGCGTATTCATCGGTTGCCGAAGTTACTCTGAATTTGGCAAAATGATTGTTATTTGTCCATACTACATATCCGTGCCCCGGTATTAATTCAACTACTCCTGTCTGGGACCAACCTTCGAGCGGAGCATAATTGATTTCATCAAGCTCTTCTATGTATCCAAAATCCTGGATATCAGTATTCGCATCTCCCGCTACCATAAAAATAACTCCATCGGAAGCTATACAATAAACATCCGTAAAATCATTATCCCATTCCAAAACTCTTTCCCCGGAGAAATCATATCCTGCATCCATTTCGTATTCGTCTGCATCCCAGAGTTTTACACCCCTTCCTTCGGGTCTCGGAGTATCAAATATGAGTTCAGCCGAAATTCCGCTTTCATTTCCTGCATAATCATAAGCCGAAATCGCATAGTAATACGTTACTGCATTTGCTACGCCTTTGTCAACAAAAAATGCACTGGTGGAACTGCCTATTACTTCATACGGACCATGCGGATCATCGCTCCTATATATAAAGTATCCGCTAAGGTCACCCTCAGAATTCGGATTCCAATAAAGAGTCACTTCCTCATTCCCTGTAACACTAACTACACCTGTTGGCACTACTGGCGGCGTAGTATCATCTATATGACGACTACTATGACACCCGCAAAGAAATATTGCACATCCCACCATTGTGGCTATGAAAGATCCCGCCTTGTCAAAGATCCCGCCTTGGCGGTGAGCGGTGAAAGTTTTTATGTTTTTCATTGTTCCCCCTTTCTGCCTATTAGTATAGCAACATCCGCGACAAAATACCGACAGACAGAGAAAACCCATTATTTATAAGGCATTCCACCTCGCGTCCCCATCGCAAAACAAAAACACGATTAAAACCATTGCACATATTCTGTGCAACGGAATATTTGATTTGGCAATCTATAAAACATTCCCGCAATATAAACCCCAATAAATACAACACCCTACAAGGATATCGCACAAAAACAGTGCAGTTAATTTCAGGGAATTGTAGGGTAATGCTTTAGCTTTGCGAAATAGGGGAAAACTGTATTAACAAATTATTGGAAACAAAAGCGGATGCAAACCTTAAGGTTTGCCCTACATACAAAATATCTATTTCACTATATGCAGGTTACGTATTTTCTCTCTCAGGGTATTGCGGTGTATTTTTAACAATTCTGCCGATTTTGTCAGGTTCCATTTCGTCTTTTTCAACACTTCCTCGATATGCAGTTTTTCCATATACTCAATCGAGAAATTGTCTTTTGCTTTTCCTGTTGCGAAAACTGTCTTTGGAAGGTCATCGGGTTGAATAATGTTGTTTCTGGTCATAACGACTGCCCTTTCAATGACATTTTCCAATTCCCTTACGTTGCCGGGCCAGTTATACCTTAACAAAACTTCTTTTGCTTCGTTGTTTATCCCTTCGATAGTTTTCCCTATTTTAGCGCCGTATTTTTTCAAAAAATGCTCTATAAGCAACGAAATATCTTCTTTCCTTTCTCTTAACGGTGGGATTATAATCGGCACTACATTTAACCTGTAATATAAATCTTCCCTAAAAGTCCCCTCTTTTATTCTTTGTTCAAGCGGTTGGTTCGTAGCGGATATTACCCTGACGTCCACTTTGATAGGTTTGCTGCTTCCCAGTTTTTCGAACTCCTGTTCCTGCAAAACTCTCAAAAGTTTAACCTGAGTGCTGAGTGGAATATCCCCAATTTCATCAAGAAACAAAGTCCCTTTATCGGCAGTTTCAAATCTTCCTTTTCTTTCTTGTTGAGCTCCCGTAAATGCTCCTTTTTCGTATCCAAAAAGTTCCGCCTCAAGTAAAGTATCCGGCAGTGCTGCGCAAGCAACAGGAACAAAAGGATATGCCGTTCTCAGACTGGAATAATGAATCGCTTTTGCAATCAGTTCCTTTCCCGTTCCGCTTTCTCCAAGTATCAAAACCGTTGAACTTGATTTCGAGACTCTTGCTACCTGATTTAAAACTTCCTGTATGGCAGTGCTGTTTCCTATAATATTATCAAACCCGTATTTTTCTCCTATCTCTGTTTTAAGGATTTTATTCTCCTGCGTTAACTGTTTTGTTTCCATCGCCCGCTTTATGGTAAGTTTCAATTTCGTAAGGTCTATAGGTTTCGTAAGGTAATCGTACGCTCCTTCTTTTATGGCATTTACGGCATTCTCTACATTCCCGTAAGCAGTGATAATTATGATGATAATTTCCGGGTTTATCTTGTGGATTTCTTTCATAGTAGTTATGCCATCCGTCGTGCCAAGGTTCATATCCATAAGAATTATGTCAAACACTTCCCGCTGCAAAAGCTCAATCGCAGCTTCTCCTGACGGCACTCCCGAAATAGCGTACTCCTTTTTCAATGCCCCGACTAACAAATCCCTCTGGACATTATCGTCTTCAACTACAAGAATTTTCATTTGTTAATACCCACTTGTTAATGGTCTGTTTTGTTAATCTGCCTCAAGCAGTTTAAATATTTTTTAATTGCTATTCCGGGGATACCAATTTTAATTCTTTAATATGTTTGAAATGTTTTACATTGCGGGTAAGCAGTGGAATCTTTTCTGTACAGCATATACTTGCGATAAAAATATCTCTTATATCCAAAGAGAATCCTTTTTTTATCAACTCTACATGGATTTTTGCAGATTCTTTTGAAGCTTTCTCTGTCCATATTATAGGAGTTAAGCAAGCAAGGACATCTTCTACCGGCTTAATTTTTCCGGTATAGAAGCCGCCATAATAAAGTTCATAAACTGTTACCGGAGTAACTTTACATAAATATTTATTCAAAACGGAAGGTAGAATATTTTTGTATGCATTACCTTTTAAATAATCTATAATAATATCAGTATCTATACAGATAGTTTCCATTTCTTCCATTCCTTATTTAGATTATTATAAATTTTTTCAGTATCTATATCTTTCCATGAGCCCATAGCTTTTGCAAAAAGTTCATAATTCTTTTTCTTATTGGTTGTTTTTAGTTCCGGTCGAAGAACTTCAAGAAACTCTACAAGCTTGTGAATCAAGGGGGCCGGAAGTTCGTGAATTAAATTAGAGATTTCTTTCTCATTTATTGTAGCTTTCATTTATAGTTTCACCTCTATAGACACATTATCACAAGGGTATTTAAAGTCAAGATTTTTTCAGGACTTAACAAATCCCTCTGGACATTATCGTCTTCCACTACAAGAAATTTCATTTGTTCTATTATGTATTACCTTTAACAAAAATCAAGTATTTTTCTTTAAATCTATAATAACGGGTAGGGTGGGAGCACGTTTAGTTAGAGTTTGCGACGTAGGAGCATTATAGAAAGCTCTTAGAACTTTAGTTCTTAGAGATGCCTATCCTGCTGGGCTCTAACTTATCCAGCTCTGCAGGGGCTCTCACCTACCCTGTTTTCATATTTTCGTTTTTCGTAGGGGTGACTTAGAGTTTATCCCGCTATGCCTGCCCGCCCGGTCTGCCCGTTTCCTAACAATTATTTATTTAGTTGACAACCTAATACCTAAAGTTAAAATACATCCCATATGTTATCTTATTTGTTGATTTTATTTCTCAGCAATTCCGTATTTCAGCAATCGGACGGATTCTCCGTCCCTTCCCTAAGAACGAAAGCAATGGGAGATTTAAGTTTTATTCCCGGGACAACATACAAATTTAATCTGTACGAGCTCTCTAATAACCCTGCAGGTCTTTTAGAATATAAAACCAAATTGCCGACTCTAATGATTCAAGGTGAACACGGCAACGCCAGTGAACAATTGGTATATTATACGAGCAACAATCTTGCGGCACAAATTAATATAAAAAATAAATTTATAGCGGCAGAAGGTTCTATCCAGACCGGTGATTCTCCTATCTGGGACAATGAGTACTATGAAGGTTATCTTATTTTTATGGATTCGTTTGGAAAAACAAAAAAAAACTTATCTTTATCAGTGAAGTTTAAGAACATATTAATCGGCGGTTCTTACAAATATTCGGAGTGGTTAACGATACCGCCGCATTCTCCTTCAGAAGATATTTTATCCTATGGTGATCCCAAGAAAAGACATTTCTTGGCCGGCATAGAAATTTTAGCCAATAAATATTTCACAATAGGAAGCAACATAGATTTTAGACAGTCTACCCTCTTTTCCACGTATTACGATCGATATTCTTCCCAGAAAACTAATTTTTTAAGCACAGATGCCATTTTTAATCTCCATAAACAAATAAAATTTGGGATAACATATAAAATTGGATTGGATAATGAAATGCAAAACTTTCAGAAAGAAGATACCGTTTTATGGGATGAAATGAAAAATTTGACTTTGTATGGGTTATATAAAGTGAAAGAAACCAATATATGGCTTACTCTTAAAAATGCAAATTATTGGGAATTCCAACCTTTATCTTTATGGCAATACTATTATTATCCTGCAAAAGAAAATGGTTTTGGCGGCGGGATAAGCCACTCTTTTAACAATATTATCCTGGGCATTGAGTTTTATAAAAACGCTATGGAATGTTATTTTGAAGAAGATACTCTTCTATGGCATCCCATAGAAATCCGAGGCGGGATAGAATATTCTATAAAAAATATATCCGTTCGTGGAGGATACAAGATGGAAAGATTTGCTTTTGCTTTTCCCATTGAAAGTTTTACAATGGGACTGGGATGGAATTTTTATCGAAAAGTCTCATTGCAATATTTATATGAACATAGAAGTCAAATTGATAATTCTTTTTCTTTAAAGGGGTCTTTTAGTTATTCAAGGGTAGAACTTTCTTATACCTTGTAGTTATGACAAAATTAATAAATAGTTTACTAATTAATAGTTTGTTGTTGACTTCTATTTATGCGACTATCTGGGATGAAGATGCTGAGTTTGATAGTCCCTACTGCAGAAATACTCCGTTAGAAACCCCATCTTTAAGAATTATAGGAATGGGAAACTTGAATTTAATTCAACAAGACGAATTTAATGAATTTAACCTGTATGATTTTAGTAATAATCTCGCAGGGCTTATAGAAGACGATAGTAATCGCTCCACCGTTAAAGGGTTAGGTTCTTATTCCTGTCGGGATACAACAAGTTGGAAAGACCTGTCAGAAGCAGCAAAAATGGGTATTGTCAGGGGAACGTTTAAGGATAAAAAGAAAGCATTTTCTATAGGTTTAAAAAAGCAGAATTATATTCCAATTATTGAAGGGACAGATGATATGGGGAATGAAATAAATCTAACGCCTACCGAATTATCAGGAGATTTTTGTTGTAACTTTAAATTAGTTTCCGGGTATTCTTTCGGAACAGGATTAGAATATTTGAAGATAGCTAACCCCCCGTTACATCTCTTGTATAGGGATTTGGATATGGATTATTCTCATCTTATATGGAAAAATGGAATTAGTGTCAAAAAACTCAAAAACCTTGAACTCGGAATGCAATTAAATATTATTAACGAGACGCGCTGGGCTGTAGAACAAAATAACTACGAATTAAAAGCACAGGGTATATGGAATTATAATAAACTTGGATTAGGCCTGGATGCTTATTTTAGAAGCACTGAAGATACTTTTAATTGTTACGGAATCTACCTAAAAGAGATAAGAAATGATGACATCCCCGTAAACTTTGAACTCGGCTGGCAAAACTATAAGATAAATCAATTTTTGGGAATACAAGAACGTTATCCTTCGAGTATTTTTACTGCAGGGGTTGGCATAGGTTATAAAATCAAAACAACACAAATAGGATTGGAACTACATAATATGCGAGAAAGATATACAACATATAATATAAATCCGGATAGCGTGAAATATGAATGGTATTCTACTACAGGAATAAATTGTGGACTTGAAACGAAACTTCTTAAATACTGTGCCTTAAGGGGTGGGTATTGGTATAAAATAATAAATGCGGTTACGGACGATTATTATAGTTTAGGGTTTGGGATTTATCTTCCAAATGAAAGAGGTAGAATTGATATTGCATGGACGTCTGAAAATCTTAATTTCTATTATCCGTATCCGTATGATAATAAAGAAAAAGCCCATACTATAGGCATACAACTCTTATTGTTCCCTTAGAATAATTCCGTTAAACAAAGGACCCCTATTTGTCATTCTGAGCGTAGCGAAGAATCTCATTCCAATCTACCCTTTTTCATTGTTTTTTGTGGTAGGTCAGACATTCTTGTCTGACAATTCTTTAGCAGGTCGTACCTATCCCTTCACCGGCAGGATTATCGTAAAAGTCGTTCCTGCACCTTCAATGCTTTCAACTTCTATTCTTCCTTTATGAGCAGTAACAAGTTGATGCGTAATTGACAACCCCAGCCCTGTCCCTTTTGCCTTCTTGGAAAAATAAGGTATGAATATTTTCTTCAAAGCTTCTTTCGGGATTCCACAACCCGTATCTTTGATTGTAATCTTACAACTGCCCTCATAAAGTTCCGTCCCGAAGAACAATTCTCCTCCCGAACTCATCGCCTGAATACCGTTTAAAGCTATGTTGAAAATCGCTCTCCTTAACTTTTCTACGTCAATTTCCACAGGACGCATCTCATTGAATTTCTTCGTTATGACGATTCCTTTTTCTCTTGTTTCGTTTTGAATCAATGAAATAACATCATCCAGAACTTTATTAATGTCTTCTTCTTTTAAGCTCAGCGTCATTGGCCTGGCAAGATTTAAAAATTCTTCCACTGTATTATTCAGTGACGCAATCGCATTCTTTATTATGTTTATAAATTCCTTGAATTCTTTATCATTTTCTTTCGGCTCAAACTCCTGCTCAATCCTCTGGGCTGTTATTCCTATAGCATTAAGCGGATTTCTGATCTCATGCGCAACCCCGGCGGCAAGTTCCCCAAGCGCAGAAAGCCTTTCTTTCTCTTTCAGGTTTTCTTCCATCTTTTTCATTTCCGTAATGTCTCTCAACACTCCTACCGCCCCTTCAATTTTATTTTCTTTATTAAAAATCGTATTCGTGTTTATGGATAAGATAAGCGAATGTCCTTTCAGGTTTGTGTAAGCCTTTGTCATATCCTGTATGGTTCGACCTTTTTCCAGAGTAAGGTCTATGAAACATTCATCGTTCGGGAAAACGGATTTATATTCTTTCCCGATTATCGCCGAACGGGAAATCGAAAATAACTTCTCTGCGCTCTGGTTGAATACGGTTATCCTTTTTTTGCTGTCCACCGCAACGACTGCATTTCCTATGCTCTCAAGAATGCTTCCCGTAAGACTTTGTATTTCGCTGTAAGATTTATCAAGTGTCGTATAATGCTGTGTCAATCCAATCAGGTTCATTACGATGGCGCCCAAGAAAAATATTACGGCGATGAGTAATATTATGTGTTTCTTGTTTTCCTCTGCTATCTGGTTATACTGTGAAAGCGAAAGCCCAACTCTGAATACCCCGAACGATACCCCATCTATAATAAAAGGTTTTACGACTTCCAATACTTTATGATTTCTTAAAGTATACATCCTGCTCGCCGTAATATTTTTTTCAACGACATTAACAAGGAAAGTATCCGTATCAATTTTGTTCATACTTTTGATATTTTCCGAAGCAAACACGATGCCGTCATCATCCTGAAGCACGATATATCTTATGCCTTTTTCTTTGCTCATTTTCTGGATAAGCGCCCCGATACCGGTTTCCTTGCGGAAATCATTTATATAAGATGCATCTATGTAGCAGGTAATAATTCTTTTATCCACTCTCAACGCAACGCCGAAGTTGTTGTCAATCGCGTCAATTGGAGTCTCGCTTTCCGTCCCGTCTAAAAGCGGTTGCAAGATAGAATCTATTTTTTTATCTACGGGATAAGGCAGGGAACTTTTTAATAATGTCCCCCGAAGGTCAAATATGTCTATACGGGATAAGTTATATTCTGAGGACAGGGTAGCGAGTTTTTCCATAGACGGAACTTTCGAATCCTTTGATATAAACCTTGCAATATCAAGAAGTTTCTGGCGGAAAAGAGGTTCAATCACGGTGCCGGCTTTAAGGATGTTTTGACTGCTTAGAATCAGCCCTTCGGTTAAAACCATTCCCTCCTGTTCAATCGCTTTCAACATACTGGAGCTTGTTCGTTTGATAACGACTGTCCCTGTTATTCCCATAAGCAAGGCAAAAATTATGGTTACAACGATGAGGTATCTTGAACTAATTACTCTTCTTGATTTCATTAGAAAATATAATATAGTGTTTTAATTTCGTTGTCAACTTTTTACAGTTTCCTATAAAAAACACTTTACAAATCTTTAATACGGTTGTTTATTTTCTAAACTTAATACGAAATGAAAATTTGCATCATTTCTGACCTTTATTATCCTTACCCGGGCGGAGTCTCCGAACACGTATATCATTCTGCCTGCGAGTTGGTAAAACTCGGACATAACGTCTCAATACTAACTACAAACTACGATTGGTTAAACTCATCTTTTACCGAAGAATACGACAAATCCATAAATATTATCCGTATCGGGAGGGCACAGCGTTTCTACATAAACAAATCCGTCGGCATAATACCGATGGCATTGGACTTAGAAAAACAAGCCCGTTCCGTGATAAAAGAGCATAACTTTGACGTTCTACATATTCATTGTCCCAACTCATTTATCGGGATGTTTGCAATAAAACATTCCCGCGCGGTAAACATCGCAACTTTTCATTCTGCCTCCCCAAAACTAAGCTGGCACAAATATGCGGCTGCAGTCGTCCAGCCATATACAAAAAGACTCGATGGAATGATTGCAGTTTCCGAAGTAGCGCTCAGAACAATGAAACAAAGCCAGACGACAAAGACGGTTTCTGCCATACCGAACATTACAATCATTCCTAACGGTGTGGATACTACGAAATTTTCTGCCACGGTAAAACCAATTCCCGAATTAAACAAGGGCAACTTTTTTAATATTTTATTCGTTGGCAGGTTTGAGCCCCGCAAAGGACTTGACTATTTAATCTCTGCTTTCCAGTTCGTGCGAAAAGAAATAAAATCCGCTAGACTAATTGTTGTCGGCAAGGGCTGGCTTAATGATACCGTAATAAAAAATAATATGGAAGGGATTAATTTTGTGGGTTTTGTCGAGCCTGCGCTTCTTCCAAGTTACTACGCAAGCTGCAATATTTTTTGTTCCCCGGCAACGGACAGGGAAAGTTTCGGGATAGTTTTGTTGGAAGGAATGGCGGCAGGCGCTTGCGTAATTGCAAGCAACATTGACGGGTATTCACAGGTTGTAAAAGATGGTGAAGATGGTTTATTATTTGAACCTAAAAATCCGGTTGCAATTGCCGACACAATAATAAAACTCTATAAAGAACCCGAACTTTATAACCGCTTAGTAGCTAACGGCCGGCAAACCGCACTCAAATATTCCTGGGATAAAGTTACAAAAGAAATAGAAAAGTTTTATAATTATGTAAAAGAAAACAAGTGAAAAAAACTATATTTCCTCTATTGGTTTTAACGTTTCTAGGTTTATCCTGCAGTGTATTTCAACCAGAATTAAGTTATGAACAAAAAATTCAAAAGTGTATAAAAGGAAATTCTATTATTGCCAAAAGTAAAGAACATAAAGTTACGCCTTATGGGGGATTTATTCCTATTTTCTATTCTATTCCAAAATGGTTAAGCGAGGATATCATATACTTTGTTGAATACACAAATGATTCACTACCCTATCTTTTAAGATTAAAAGAGGATACGATGACCGCTTATCAATCACGACAAACATCAGAGATTTTTGAATCGGAGGGAAATAGTTCCATAATTCAATATAATTTGAAGACGGGGGAGAAAAATATACTTATTTCAGTCCCTTGTAGTTCTTCTATAATAATAGATTATACGATTTCTCCGGATGGGGAAAAACTCATATACTCTACTATAAATATACCTGCCAACATTATGTTTTATGGATTAGGCCCTTCAATATTTGTTGATAAAGAAGAAGTATGGAATGATAAGAATAATAGGTACAATGAAACATATGTTAGCAATTTTCTTAAAAAACCGGTATGTACGGTGTTTATGAAAGATATTAAACATAATTCTTTTATAAAAAAATTATGGGAAGAGAATACACTTTATTGGAACCTCAAATTCAACTCTAAAGGCAACAAATTGTCTTTTGAAAATGGAAAATATGAGTTAAAACGTGATTCGGTGGGCAAGGATTATAAAAAACATGGAATGGCAGAAGAAATGCAGAGAATAGAAAATGATTGCGGGAAAGGTATAATAACAGGATATAATTATTTGGATATCATAATCGATTCGGCTTTTCTAACAAATATGTACAATCTCGATTCCTTGATAAAGTTACCCAAAGGAAATAATATGGGATTTTCTAACGATGATTCAAAAATATTTATCGTAATTTCTATTTCTGACACTCAAGCGCTCTGCTCTGTAGATACTTTAAATAAAGACTTTAAAGTGCTTATTTCTGATTTTAAGTGTTCCCCATACACTCCTATATGGGACAATAATGTACAAAATATTATACGTCCCTATTTTATGCCTACAACATATTTATCCAATCAGCATCCGGAAGTTTTAGTTTATCCTGAAACATCAATGCAAAATATTGTAGGTATAATATTTTGTAATATAAAAACACAAAAAAAAGATACTTTTTCATTGTTTGATTCAAAGGAAAGAAATTTTAATTTAACGTATACCATTTCTCCTGATGGCAAAAGGATAGCTATTTTTACTAACATTACAGATTATATATTAGGAGAAAAAAATATGTATATCTATGACTGCAGTAAAGAAGTAGAAGGAATATTAGAGAAGATAAAATAATAAATCATCTACAACAAGGAGACAAATGAAAATCTATGAAGAAGGCTTGGAAGAACATCCCAAAATAACCATAATTTTTGGGAATTTTATGATGTTGCTATGGCTTGCGTTGGGGACAATCGCTTGCCGATTTGTCCACCCTTTAATCGGATGGTTTTATCTTACTTTTGCTCTGCTAATGGTATATGTTGTATTACGAAAAATAGTCTGCACAAATTGTTATTATTACGGCAAATGGTGCCCTTCAGGATGGGGGAAACTCTCCGCTTTGTTTTTTAAAAAAGGGAACATTGAAAACTTCAGCACGAGTGTCGGCATAAAACTTGCCCCTATGACTTATGGACTTTTAACCGTAATTCCCGTTATCCTGCTTATCGTTTCTCTCTTTCTTAAATTCTCAATGCCTAAAATAATCGTTCTGGTTCTTCTGTTTTTGATTTCGTTTTACAGCGGCGGGATTAGTCGAACAAAAAGTTGTATTCGATGTAAAATGAGGTTAATGTGCCCCGGCTGCGCCGTCAAAAACCCGGAAACAAAGTAGTATCCACGAATGGACACGAATTAGCACGAAAGCCAGAGAATTAACTTCAGAGAAAGAAAGATGATTTAGAGTTAAAAAAACTGCTAAGATACACAAAGCACAATCACCACCAGGGCGGGATGTTCCATCTTCGCTCCGCCTATGGCGAGATCACCGACACAGCGGTCACCGCCAAGGAGGCGGGATGTTCCGGATGTTCCATTTGAAATCCTGACTGCCGTCAGGCAAGTTGTGCCTACATTTTTTTACTAAAGAGGAATTTCTCACGCAAAGGCGCGGAGTCGCAAAGATAAAAAAGAACAGAGAATAGAATTTCAACAGGGATTGCAAGAGAACTTTAAGAGAAACAGAAAAAGAAAAGAGCAGATTAAATTGGGACGTATCTACCAAGCAGATTGATAGACATCGGCAAACGCAGATTTACAGGGAAAAGAAAAACAGAGAACAGATAGAGTTTTTGGTTATGGAGAAACATAGCAATACATTAAACAGAGAAGGGATTTCTAAGGAGGAGAAGGTCGCCGAGGGTTGCGTTGAGAGATTTTTCAATAGCCGGGCATTTGACCTTAAATAAGAAATATATAGGCGCATTAGATTCAGATAGACCTTCGTAATTTCCCTGCCCTTTGCTTATTATAAGCGAAGACTGATTAAACAATTTGTGAAAAGCAGGAGTGCAATATTCAAGTAATGCTGCCGGGGCATCCGTGCCCGAATCTACGATTTCTGCAACGTCGGATATGCCTGATGCGATGGCATCTTCATAAGTGGCATCGTTGATTACGGGGACACCTCTTACGGCATAAAAAACGTTTTTATCTTTGCGATAGTTATTAATTTCTTCAATTAATACTTTATCAAAAACAGTTTCTCCGGCATTGTCCCCTATGTATAAAATTTTGTCTGCTTTCTTCAGGTCATTTATAAATTTATCATAATCGCACAGTTTAAATTCTTTGTTAAGAGTAAGTTCAAGTTCTTTTGAAAGGTCAAAATCTTTGCCTCTTGCAAAATCTATCGTATTGCCTGCGGCGGCTATTTTTAAGGCAGTTAAAAGAGGTTTTTGCGTGGAAGATTTAAGTTTTGCAATTAATTGAGGATAAAGTTTTAATGCAGTTTCCGTGTGTTCTGTTTTTACTTTTTTATAAGGGTCGGGATTGCAAGTTGTAACTTTGGATAAATTGTGTATTACCCTGCCGATATGTGTTGGCGTGGGTAATTCTATTAGAGAGGGCATAATTCTAACAATTTCTTTTAATCCCTGTATATGTAAATCAGGGTCGTCCGTTGCGAATTGCAATGTCGTTAAGGTTTGTTTAAGCAAACAAGGTATACAATCGGGAAAAATTTTCATAAGTTTTTAAGTCAAAGAATCAAAAATATCCGTTAATTTAGACGTAAGATTTTGCCAGCTATAAGATTCGGGTTTGCCTGTTTGATGGGATTTGGATTTATATTTCAAGTAGAAATCATAAATTGCTTTTTTAATTGCTTGTATATCCCGCGGCGGGACAACCATTCCTGTCCGAGTTTCATTAATAATATCGGCGCAGGGACCTTCCGGAACGGTAGCCAAAATGGGTTTGCCTGCCCCAAGGTATTCGCCGATTTTACCAGTAGAAGCGGTGTCTTCAACATTATCAATCATTATCCACAGTAAATCCGAAGCGATAAGCTTTTGTATGCATTCATTATGAGGCAAGTAAGGAATAATTTCAACTATGTTTTCAAGATTCAGTTTTTTTATGGTTTCTTGCTCTTGCGTCGAATGTAAACCAATTAACTCTAATTTAATGTCTTCGGATAAAGAAGGATTTTCAATTGTAAGTTCGGACAGCGCTTTTAGAAAATATTCCGGGGTTCGTGGAGGGAAAAAAGAACCGGTATAAGTTATTGTGAATTTGTGTTTGCTTGAAGGTTTGTGTGTGTTTTTATTTATAAAATCATCGGGGTCATAGCCGGGAGGAATTATAATTGTATTTGGCGGTAAGTTTTTAGAAATAACTTTATTTATAGTTATAACGGCATCTGCGGGTTTTAAAACTTTTGTTTTTAAGGATTCGTTTATTTTTTTGTGCAGGAAAGTCGGGTAAGAAGAGTAGGGCCAGGGGTCTCTGAATTCAACGACAAGGGGTAGTTTTGTAAGTTTTTTCAAATAATAGCCGATAAGAAGTGAAGTATAAGGAGGGGCAGATGCGAATATAACATCGGGTTTATGTTTTTTTATGAGATTTAATCCTGATTTTAGGGCATACGGAAACCATCCGATTTTATTATCGGGTATAAACATAAAAGAACTTAATTTGTGAAAAGAAGAAGATACGTTTTTTTTATTTGTTTTTAAGTTAAAGGATTTTAAAAGTCTTAGCGGGTCTGCGGATTCCGTTCGAACAACGGGGTAGTTAATTTCCCGTAAAAAGGAATCGTCATTAATGAAGTATTTAATGTTTTTAACGCTGAGGACAATCGGCGACCAGTTTTTTTGCGGGAGGTATTTGCAGAAACTAACGACTCTGCGCACTCCACCCATTCCCATAGGCGGGAAGTAGTAAGCGATTACAAGGACTTTTTTAGACAATGCTTATTCAGCTCCTAATTGATTCTAAAGAATAAAGCAATCAGATTTTTTAGCTGTTCTTTTTATAGATTTCGTGTAGATAAGCTATTATGGTAATAATAAACCATGAATCGGCGACTTGAAAAAAGCTGGAAGGTTTTACTTTTAATAGAGATTGGAATCCGAATATGTAGCTTACGATACCAAATAACATACACAAGAGTCCTATATAAAGAGTAACTGTTGCGACAACCGGTCTTTTCATTTTTCCCCCTTGTGCTCAAATCTTATAAATTCAAGCTTACGTTAAAGGTATATATTAAGGTTTTATATGTCAAGGATTTTTATTTATAAGAATTTCCGGGGTATATCTTATAAATGGGGTTCTAAGGGGAATCCCCTTAGTGCGAAGGGCGTAGAGGTAATCCCTCGCCAGAGCAGGGGAGCAGATTATCAAGCAATAGTTGGATAATCGTCGAGGGGTGAAGCATAGCGAAACCCCTTGAAAATGAGCGAACTAAAGTGAGCGAATTTATTTGAGGGTTAATAGACGGAAAATTAAAACTGGGCCTGAGTGGAATCGAACCACTCACCTCTCGGTTATCAACCGAGTGCTCTAACCGAATGAGCTACAGGCCCGTTTTTTGACTATTTGACTAACTTATTACCTAATTTATAAGCGTATATTTGTCAACTTTAAATAAAAGATTTTGTTAAACAGAGGACAGAAAAAAATACATAAAAGGGAAATTAGGACGCAGATTTTCGCAGATTTACAGGATAAATACGAAAATAGTAAAAACTGTCTATAAGAACTGTAATAACTTAAGCAGAGTGCAACAGATAGAAAAATTAAAGAAGGATAAAACAGAAACGATAAGCGCAGAGAACAGAAAAACAAAGAATTTCAACAGGGATTTCAAGAGACTTGTACGAGATTAGGGAACAAATTGTAACTCATAGTAATTGGTTGTAACTCATTGAGATTCTTCACTTCGTTCAGAATGACAAAAAGGGAGCGAAGAACTGGTAAAATGTTGACAGTTATTTCATAATGAGAATTCCATACGTATTGGGGTCGTAGTTTATTGGGACCTGCCAATCGCCAGAGTTTTGCATTCTTTTTTGTTTACGTCTAAAGTTTAGTCTCCATTGTTGCCCGGGTTTGCCCGATACTCCAAACTGGCTAAGAGGAATCCGCGTTTCTACAGCCCAGAAATTATTTCCCTTTGATGTTTTTATTTCATAAACGCCGTTCCAATTTCTATCGGCATCCATTCCCGATATTTTTTGGTCGAACGCCGTTCCAAGAGGGTTGAAATAGACTTGATAGACCTCGTTTTTTGCCGTATCCGGCTGGAAGAAATAACCTATACAATCATCGTTATAAACTGCTTCGTCGTGTTCCGTTGAAGCGGCGAATATAGAATCTATCTTCGATTCCTTGCAATATGCAGAGACATAAAGATTGCTATCATCATAAGAAAAATAGAAATACGTAGAATCTATTTTCGTTGAATTCCCATTCGGTGAAAAGAGTAATGAAACAGGTTTTCGCCAGACAGATTCAGAAATTTTACCATCAATAACCGGTGGAGTAGTTGTTTTGTTGGCATATGCTTTACGAATAACAGGGACTGACCTTGTAACGTTATATTTTTTGCCTTTAGCATAAGGGAGGAGAATAGAAAATTGTGGAGTGGGATAAAGCCTTTCCCCTTTGTTTTTTATTTTGAATTTTACGACAATGCTGCCTTTTTTTGCAATCTTTACCGGAAGGTTTTGGGGCTCTACGGCCCATCCTTCCGGGGATTCCCAATACAATGTGTCATCAACTATACAATCGGAGGTTAGGTTGCTCAATTTTACAATTAAAGTATTCGAGATATGACAATTCTCGCCTACAAATACCGGCATAATAACTGCGTTATCCATTCTCTCGGCAAACTGTGTCTCTTCGGAATCCGGGACTGTATAAGTCATATTCCAGTGTTTTACATATTCTTCCAGTGGCTCAAGTCCCACTTTTGCGCGTCGTTTGTTTACATTTGATTCATCTTCAATCGGGAATAATTCATACTTTCCGCCTGTCTGTCTGATTTGAGACCCATAAATTTGTTTTTCTCCTTTTCCTGTATGGATTCTGTCTATAAGTAAAGCCAAATCGTCCCAACCCAATTCTCCTTTATCTGCGGCTTCCTGAAAGAGGGGAAGATATTTTTCTTGTGTTTTAAGGTCAGAATGCTGAATTACTAAAAAGGCAGTAGAGCTTAGCATTGTGCCTACAAGAGCTTTGCCAGGATAACCGTATTTCTTAATTATTGTTTCAACTCTTACAAGGTTTGAGGAATCAAATTCTGCCTGTTTTTCCCATAATTCTTTTAACTCTTTTGATTGCCAGCCATATTTTTCGCTTACTTCTTCCAATTGTTTTCTATACCGCTGGTCTTTTTCCAAAATGTCTTTTAATTCTTTAACCAATTCCTTATTAAAACTTGTTTCATACTTTTCTATTTTTCCGTTAAGTTTTTTAATAACTGTTTTCCAGCCTTTTTTATTATGAAGACTTGCAAAAGTAGAGTCTGTTTTAATATATTCTAAGAATCCTGATGACGCTTCCGTATCAATGATATTAGTAAGAAGGTTCAAGTTTTTTAAAGCGTTTTCTGCATTCCCGGATAATGCCCATGAACGAGCGGCTTTATAATAAACCCCATTAGACTCTTTGGTTTTGCCTTCTTCTTGCCCGAGCGCTTTTTCATAGCTCTCTGCGGATTTTAGATAGTCTTTGTTACGATAAGCTTCGTCTGCAAGTTTGATGAAGTCAGAATAAGTCTGGGCTGAAAGTAGACCGGATATACTAAGCGATAAAAATAATGGAATTAGAATTTTGTATGATTTTGACATAGACTTTCTCCCTACCTGCATAACGGCAGGTAATTTAACTCTAATTTTTATTTAAAATATATACCTAAAATTATATCCTATCACTGTGAATTATATCCTATCACTGTGCCGATAGGAAGAGCTAAAAGGGAAATATATTGTATTGCCGGAGGAAATGGTGAGGGTGAGCATGGGTTTTCCAGCGCCGGAACAACTGTTGTCCCTGCGATTAATCCTATCCCGATTAATGCTCCAATTAATGCTCCCCATCCTGAACCTTTTTGTTGATAATGTTCACCAACTTTTTTTACTCCGTAAACAGCTCCTAATGGAATTAGTGGTATTGAAGCAAGCATTGAAAAAAAACAAATATTCGATGCAACAGGGGATGATGTATTTGTCCATAACCTTAAAAGCAAAACACCTACGAATAAAGGAATTATGCCTCCTACAGTAGCTCCTCCACCTTCTAAAAAATAAATTCCTAATTCAGGAGGTTTATTAGATACTTTGTCAGAATCAGAAGAAGTGTAAAGATACGTAATTGGGAGTGTGGATAGTTTCGGCGTTGAATAATAAGACTGTTGAAATAAATCTGCATTAACAAGAGAATATGACGGATTGAAATTAAATGATAAAGAGGAAAACAGAAATATTATAAATTCCATAATTTTTATACTAAAAAGACAAGGATATTAATTATATTGTTAGCTAACAATATATTGCACTATATAAAAGTGAAAAAGGGGAAAGTCAAGTTTTTTTGGGGGGAATTCGTTAATCGTATAATCGTTAAAAGAGGAATCGGGACGAAGAATAGGAAGAATAGGACGGATAAGTCAGAGAGGAAAAGATGGATTCCCGCTTTCGCGGGAATGACGAATAGTGGGGACGCGCTTGTAAAAAAGTTGACAACTACGAAATATGGCATACGAAACATGGAAGAACACAGATGTAAACACGGATGGGCACAGAGAGGAAAAGCAAAAACGAGATTCTTCACTTCGTTCAGAATGACAAATAGGAGAAACAGACGAAAAAACAGAGATTAGAAAAACAAATTGACAAGATAGCATATAAATTATAGAATTTGACAAAAGAAAAGATACCTTGATTATGGAAAAATATGCATTAAGCGTTGCTCAGGAACAAGCGCAAGAAATATTAAAAAAGGCGTTTCCTGAGGTAAATACAAATAGAGTTCAGGTTTTTTATCCCCCTGCTGAAATAGAAGCGGATTTGTCTATTCCGCTTTTTGGAGTTGCTAAAGAATTGAAACAAAATCCTATGAAATTAGCGGAAGATGTTGCAAGCAAATCGGATTGTGTCGGGACTTTGTTCAGCAAGATAACAGCAGAAAAAGGATACGTAAATTTTGTATTCGACAGGGAAAAAATTAACAAACAAGTCTTTAATGATTATTTGTCATTTGCTGAAGAGTATGGTATTTCGGATATAGGCAAAGACAAAAAAGTAGTCATAGATTATTCATCCCCGAACATTGCCAAACCTTTTTCGATTGGACATTTACGTACTACGGTGCTCGGGCAGTCACTTTGTAATATTTTTCGCTTTGCCGGATATGAAGTGATAGCCGAAAATCATATCGGAGATTGGGGCACTCAATTTGGGAAACTGATTTATGCGTATAAGCAATGGGGGAACAAAGAGGATATTGAAGCATCACCCATAAAAGCGTTATTAGAATTATATGTAAGATTTCATAAAGAAGCGGAATCCGTCTCAGGCGGAAATCCTGAAATAGAAAACGAAGCAAGGAAGTGGTTTAAAAAATTGGAAGAAAAAGATGCGGAAGCGACAGAAATATGGAAGTGGTTTAAAGATGTCAGTTTGAAGGAGTTTGAAAGAATATACAAGATTTTAGGAGTGAAATTTGATGATATTATAGGGGAAAGTTTTTATAATGATATGCTCAAGGGAATAGTGGTTGAAGCGCTTGATAAAAAAGTAGCCGAATGGGAAGAAATAGTATCCACGGAACAGTTGGAAGAAAATTTTCCCCAGAAGAGCAAGTTAGTTTTAATAAAACTTGATAATTACGGCATCAGACAGCCGTTGTTGCTTCAAAAAAGTGATGGAACGAGTTTATATGCAACAAGAGAATTAGCCGCTATCAAACACAGGATGGAAAAATGGAATCCCGAACAGGTTATTTATGTGGTCGGGGCCGAACAGAAATTGCATTTCCAGCAGTGTTTCAAGGCAGCTGAACTTCTGGGATATAACGTAAAATGCGTTCATATATGGTTTGGATTAATAAGAATGGCTGACGGCAAGATGAGCACTCGTGAGGGCAGGGTTATATTCCTTGAGGATGTTCTAAACGAAGCAATTCAAAGAGCAAAAAACATAGTAGCGGAAAGAGATATGTCGGAAGAGGAGAAAGAAAAAACAGCGCAAATAATAGGAATCGGAGCTATAAAATATACTGACCTTTCCCAGGATAGGGTAAAAGATGTAGTTTTTGACTGGGATAAGATGTTAAGTCTTGATGGGGATAGCGCGCCTTATATTCAATATGTTTATACCAGAGTAAAGTCAATACTACGGAAGGCGGATTTTGACAGCGCTACAAAGCTTAACTTAAGACCTGAATTATTGGTTGAGAAAGAAGAAACGGATATCATAAAAAGAATCTCTCATTTCCCGGAAATTATTAACCAGGCATTAGAAAATTATGAGCCGCATCGGATTGCTAATTATTTGTTTGATTTTGCGCAAAGTTTTAACCGGTTATATGCAAACGTATCTATATTAAAAGCGGAAAACGAAGAGTTAAGAAATATCAGATTAGTGTTGATAGATATTGCGAGATGTATTATTAAGAGAGGGTTGGGGTTATTGGGGATAGATGCGCCGGAGAAGATGTGAGCTAGCTGAATAATTGAAAAAAAGAAAAAATACTACGCCACTAAAGCACAAAATTACACAAAAATTCAACCACAGTACACAGAGAAAAATAAAACTCATTGTAACGGATAACAAGCAGAAAATGGAGAGCACAGAAAAAAGAACAGAGTGCACAGAGCCCAGAGGGCTGGATACGAATCCCTCCATAGACAAGCTATGGATAGCAATCTCTCCGGGAAAAGATTCCGGACAATCCAGCCGAGGCGGGATTTCGCTATCGCTCAACAATCTATCTCTAACTAACGTAAGAGCTTGTAAGTAATCCAGCGTAGCTGGAAAGAGCCTGACTATAATTCGCCAGAGGCGAAAAGGGCTTGCTATAACTTATTAGTAATTAAGAAGTAATTCATTGTAATCTGCTTGAGTTTTACCTAAGAAAAATATATTGACAATAGCAATACTCTGCTTATAATTTCAAACAATGGTATTATTGTATTTCTTGTTATTGCAAATCCCTAAAAGTTCATCTATAGTGGGGCAGGTGGAATCTCCTGCGGCAAAGTATTATTTGTATGTTGGCGAAGAAGGAGATTTACAGCTTAAGGTCTCGATATGGGGAGAAATAGGTATGCCCGGACTCTATTCTATAACGGAAGATGTAGATATGGCAACTTTGATATCGTTAGCGGGGGGCCCGACGAAAAATGCGAACTTATCAAATATAAAAATAATGCGTTCTTTCCCGCGTCCCGAAGTAATAAATGTGAATATGAAGGGATACTTTAAGACAGGGAACAGGGCAAAAATACCATTTCTAAAACCGGGGGATATGGTTAAAGTAGATGGAACTCCATGGTATAAAGTTCAGGAAGTAGCTAAATTTATAACCGAAGCGACAATAACGATAGGTGTATATTACCAACTGTACAATTTACTAAAAAACAAGTAACCTGCTATCCCAAAGTAACGGGTAGACATATAAACAAATGCATTCAGAAATAGATTTAAGGAAATATTTAAGGGTATTTTTACGACAGAAGTGGGTATTTATTGGGGTTTTTCTGGGAATAGTTGCACTTACATATGTGAAAACAATAATAACTACAAAGATATATGTAGGTACAACGAAGGTATTAATAAAAAGGACATCAACACTACTTGGAGAAAGTCAAATTCTTGAAGAAGCATTTGGAATAGATACAAACTGTGAGATATTGCGGTCTCGTGGGTTTATGGAAAAAGTAGCTTTCGCAATGAGAGACCAAAAACTGGATTTTGCTTTTCTTAAGGGAAATACAGCCCCGGATATTTTGCTTCAAAGAACTATGGTTACACCGCTGAGGGAATCTGATATAATCCAGATAGTCGTGCATTCGTTTACTCCGGCAGAAGTGGCAGGTATGGCGAATAATATTGCGGAGACATTTAAGAATTATTCCGTAGAAATAGCAAGAGCAAAAATAACAGAAACAAGAAAGTTTATAGAAGCAGAAATGCCGGCAGCAGTACAAAAATTAAAGGACGCGGAAGATAGTCTGAGAATATTTAAAGAAAACGAAAAACTTGTATCAATTTCAGCCGGCGGGTCAGTTTTGCAAGAGCAAGTTCTTAAATTAAAAGACAAAAATTCAGAATTAGTTGCGGAAATAGAAACAAGGAAAAAAGAATTAGTATATACGGAGGAAAAGTTAAAAGAGGAAAATGATAAGTTGGCAAGTTATATAATAAAAGTAGATAACCCATCTATAACAAGTCTAAGAAGTCAATTGGTGAGATTGGAAAGCGAATATTCTTCTTATGTATTAGCCGGGTTAGAAAAAGGAAATCCTAAACTAAAATCTTTGGAAACGAAGTTAGACGAATTAAAAAGTGCATTAGTGAATAAAGTACAAACGCGTTCAGAAGAAGAGATTTTAATGATTGACCCGCTTTTATATCCGCAGGAATTGTCAAAAAAGATATTGGATATAAGGTCAAACATTTTTATTTTGGAGGCCGAAAAAGAAGCATTGGATGAGAGAATCAATAAAGTAGGAGATGATGTAAAAAAATTCCCAAGTAAGGAATATGAAATTGCAGCACTTGAAAGAATATATAAATTTAATGGAGCGATATATGAAAAATTAGTTGATAGATACGAAGAAGCTAAATTAGCGGAAGTAGGGGAAATAGGAAATGTAGTAATAGTAGAATATGCTACCCCGCCGGTAATACCTGAAACACCAAATCCCAAAATGAATATGTTGCTGGGATTGATATTTGGATTTGGACTTGCGGTAGCCGGGTTATTTGTGAAGGAATATTTGGACCCTTCAATAAAAGAGATAGAAGATGTAGAGAGAGCAAAAATACCAATAATAGGCGCGGTGCCGTTTTCCTCAAGTCCAATAGTGAAAGATTCTATATCTCCGCTTGCAGAAGCATATAATAAACTAAGAGTAAATTTGAAGTTTTCAAAGGCTGGAACGAAATTAAGAAGCGTAGTAATTTCAAGTTGTAATGCCGGTGAAGGTAAATCAACGGTAAGTTCAAATATAGGTATAATATATGCAAAAATGGATGTAAAAACTATAATAATAGAAGCAGATTTGAGAAAACCAAGCTTGCATAAAATTTTTAAAATACATTCCAAAATAGGGTTATCAAATTATTTGGTGAGTGAAGTAGAAGAGAAGGAAATAATACAAAGTACACACGAAGAAAATTTAAGTATAATACCTGCGGGACATATACCACCAAATCCCGGCGAATTAATAGATTCGGAGAGGATGAGAACGTTAGTTTCCGGCTTAAAAGAGAGGTATGATATTGTTATAATAGACTCGCCGCCATTGGTTAGTTGCGCAGATGGGTTCTTGTTGGGAACAATAGCAGATGGAGTCA
Organism: bacterium; assembly: GCA_041649255.1. NCBI lineage: Bacteria > bacterium. The sequence goes on along the minus strand of JBAZNK010000010.1, from coordinate 54,986 downwards.
TAGTGGTTATAGAATTAGGAAAAACTCAAAGAGCCGCATTGTCACAAATGGTATCGTCTTTCAAGTCAACGGGAGCGTCGTTTTTAGGTGTAATTCCTAATAGAGTAAGGCAATCAGTGTATTATAGATACCCGTATTATTATAAATATTACACGGCAAAGAGCTAATAGAATGAATGAAAGCAAGCAAAATATATGGAACATCCCGCCCCGGCGGAGATAGTTTGTTAATTAAAAAAATTTCCCGGATAATAATAATTCTAATAATTTTTGTAACTTATCCCTGTAGAGGAGAATTTAATAGTGAATCACATTTAATAGATATACCTACGGCATATTTAGGATTGGCAACTTTTAGTGCCGGAATAAATATGTCGTTTACTACCTCGAAAGACCCATACCCACAGGATTATAATAGTTATTTAAGATTGCAAGTGTTTGACAGAGTACAACTGGGGTTATCAATATATACGGCACAATTACAGGTATTGGATATAGAAGGAAAGATATTAAACGAGGGGCCATATTTGCCTGCAATAGGCATAGGGAGCACGTATTTAACTCCAAATAAATTTGCAAGTCCGGTAAGTATAGGCCCGGGTATTGGCTGGAAAGACGATCAAACGTATGAACAGAGGAACAGTGAAAAATTCTCATGGTTTACGGTATTAACGAAAGATTTCGGCCCATACGGGGTTTATACTTTAGGAATAGGCCGGGGCGACTTCGTAGGATATGGCTCACGGTCATATATGTTTAATTCGGATTTATATTCTGATACAAAAAATAACAATGCAATAGGTATATTTTGGGGAGGAGAAGTATTGCTAAGCGAACCTGTATTTGGAGTAATGGATTTCGACGGAAGAGATTTTAACGTAGGAATAAAATTGAAATCGGAGTTCTGGCAAATGGGTTTTGCGGTAGCAAAGTTAGAACACAGACTGAAAGGTGCACCCAATTTATATCCAAGATTTGCTTGCGGCGGGAGTGTAAATTCTTTATTAGCGCGACATATATTAAGACCTGATATGGGGACTTTAACCGTGACGGTAAATAATGCAGGAACCGGAGCGCCTGTATATGCAGTAGTGTCGTTTCCCGGCAAAACGGTAGCGTCATTACACACATCTCGAGAAACGGGAAGCTGTACAATATATTTACAGCCCGGAACATATTGGGTAAGAGTTGGAGCATTAGGAAGTTTGTGGACAGAGCGTAGAGTATATGTAGATAAAGGAACAACAACGGTAGCTTATTTTAATATCAGACCGCTGGTATCATTCTAATCATTAAACAGATAGAAAGGGAAATATGTATAATTTTAGAGAGATAGAGAAAAAGTGGCAGGAAATTTGGGAAGACAAAACAAATTCCCTTCATAATCAAGCCCCAAAACCGAAGTATTATGTTCTTGAAATGTTTGCGTATCCTTCGGGCGACCTTCATATGGGTCATTTTAGAAATTATGTATTGGGAGATACAATTGCCAGATATAGAAGAATGCAGGGATATGAAGTTTTACATCCATTTGGATGGGATGCCTTTGGTTTACCAGCCGAAGAAGCTGCCATAAAAAAACACTTGGCTCCTCGTGACTGGACAATGAATAATATAAAGCAATCGAAAGAAACTATCAATCTTATGGGAATATCCTACGATTGGGATAAAGAAGTTTGTACTTGTGAGCCGGATTATTATAGATGGACACAATGGATTTTTATAAAATTATATGAAAAAGGGCTTGCCTATAGAAAAGCATCGTATGTTAATTGGTGCCCACAATGCCAGACAACTCTCGCAAACGAACAGGTGATCAATGGTTTGTGCTGGAGATGTAAAAAAGAAGTAACTAAAAAAGAATTGACCCAGTGGTTTTTTAAAATTACCGAATATGCCGAAAGATTACTTAAGGGAATAGATACACTGTCACAATGGTCCGAAGAAGTAAGAACGTTACAAAGATACTGGATAGGTAAAAGCGAGGGATTAGAAATAGATTTCCAATGGCAAAATGAAAAAATTCCGGTTTTCACTACAAGACCGGACACAATTTATGGAGTAACATTTTTAGCGGCTGCCCCGGAATCTGAACTGGCAAAAAAATTGGCTAAAACTAAAGAATTACAGAGTTATATAGAAAATTCATTAAAAACGTCCGAAATCGAACGTGCCCAGAAAACCAAATCGGGCGTGTTTACCGGGGAATATGGAATCAATCCTTTAACCGGAGAAAAAATACCGATATGGATTGCGGATTATATACTCGGTGGTTATGGAACAGGACTGATAATGGGGGTTCCTGCTCACGATGAAAGAGATTATGAGTTTGCAATCTCAAAATCATTACCAATAAAAAATGTAATAAAACCAATTGAAGCTACGGAAGACAAGTTGTTTACCGGTGAAGGAATTATGATAAATTCCGATATATTTGACGGGATGAATTCAAAAGAAGGAATTACATGTATAGTTAAATTAGCTGAAGAAAAAGGTATAGGAAGAAGGAAAACAAATTATAAAATAAAAGACTGGTTAGTATCAAGACAGCGGTACTGGGGCGCTCCCATACCGGTGATTCATTGTGAAAAATGCGGAATAATTCCTGTCCCGGAAAAAGATTTACCTGTATTGCTTCCGGAGTGTATGGATTTTACACCAAAAGGAAAATCACCGTTAGCCAGTGTGCCAGAATTTGTAAATACAAAATGCCCGGTTTGTAATGGGAATGCTTTAAGAGATACGGATACGATGGATACTTTTGTTGATTCATCCTGGTATTGGGCAAGATATATAGATTCGAGAAATGAGAAAGAAGCATTTAATAAAGAATTGGTAAAAGAATGGTTGCCGATAGATGAGTATATAGGCGGAATAGAACACGCCTGCGGACACTTGATATTTTTCAGGTTTATGAATAAAGTTCTTTATGATTTGGGTTATGTGCCTTTTGACGAACCCTGTAAAAGGATGTTTACACAGGGTATGATAACGGATGAAAAAGGAATGGTAATGTCAAAATCCAAAGGCAATGCAGTAGCAGTAAGACCATTTGTAGAAGATTGGGGCGCAGATGCCGGCAGAGTAACCATATTGTTTTTAGGTCCGCCCAATCAAAGCGCTGCGTGGAGTATGGAAGGAGTTAAAGGAGTAAGCAGATTTCTGGAAAGAATATATAAATTGGTAGAAGAAAAAATTCCGTTGGCAAACGATATCCCGGAAAACGAAACTCCATTGTACCGTAGAATAAACTTCTCCATCAAAAAAGTAGGCGAAGACATAGAAAATTATGGACATAATACGGCTGTTTCGGAACTTATGACGCTTGTTAATGAATTATACAAAAACAAAGAAGACAAATGGTTGCCCTATGGAATAAAAATTTTAATACAACTCTTATCGCCTTTTGCTCCACATTTGAGTGAAGAATTGTGGCAAAAAATCGGAAATTCGGAGTCAGTATTCAAATCAAAATGGCCCGCTTACAAAGAAATAAAAGAAGAAATGGTAAACATAATAGTAGAAATAAATGGTAAAGTAAGGGAAAACGTAAAGATGAAACGTGATATAAGTAACGAAGAAGCAGAAAAAGAAATAAGAAACATAATAAAGATACAGGAATTATTAAAAGATAAGAATATAATTAAAGTAATATGGGTGCCGAATAAACTAATAAACTTTGTAGTTAAATAACTGCCGGAAGGCAAGTAATGATATTTGAAATAAATAGCAAAGAAGAATTAAAAAAGGAAATACCTTCAAACACCAGAAGAGTAAAGATAAATTTTGAAGTGTCAACTCCCAGGGAAATGGTGGAAATCGTCTCGAAATACAAAGATACTGCGGACGTATGGGTGCGGACAAGTATGTTCAAAAGACTGTTGGTTGACAACTGGCTCATATTCAAAAAACAAAGAAAGGGAACCTACAAGTTAAAAAGAACATTAGATGTATGTATAGCAGCAATAGTTTTGATATTGGTATCGCCATTATTATTAATAGTAAGCATAATAGTAAAATTCAGCGCAAGTACTTCTCGGGAACCTGTATTTTTCAGACAAAATAGGATTAGTAATAATGGGAGACCATTTCTATTCTATAAATTCAGGACAATGGAACATTCTAACAACGATGAGATTCATTATGAATATATGAAAAAATCCATACAGGGAAAAGCGCACGGCAAAGTTTATAAATTAGTAAACGATCCGCGCGTGACCAAAATCGGTAAATGGTTAAGAAGATTATCCATAGACGAAATTCCTCAATTCATAAATGTATTGAAGGGAGATATGAGCATAATAGGCCCACGCCCACCAATCCTTTACGAAGTCGAATTATATGAAGATTGGCAAAAAGTTAGGTTGCAGGCAAAACCTGGGATGACAGGATTATGGCAGGTTGCAGGAAGAAGCCTCCTGTCTTTTAATGAGATGGTTGTGCTGGATTTCTTTTATGCGTTAAACCAGTCACTTAAATTGGATTTGTATATACTTTTTCATACAATCCCGGCAGTGCTTTTCTTGAAAGGAGCGTATTAAAATGAGTGTAAAAATTGGCAAAGGCGTAAGAATATACCCGAAAGTCAAAATAGGAAAAAACAGTATAATCGGGGATTTTGTTATACTTGGAATCAAAGGAAGAGATAGTATTGATTCCTACAAACTTGATATAGGTGAAAATGCAACCATAAGGGCTTTTACGGTAATATATACGGGAAATAAAATAGGTAATGACTTTCAAACGGGACAGGGCGCAAGCATTCGCGAAAATAATGTAATAAAAGATAACGTAAGCATAGGAACTAATGCAGTTTTAGAATATGAAAACTTCGTAGATTCAGGCTCAAGGATACACTCCAATTGTTTCCTTGAGATGACAACCATAGGAAAAAACGTGTTCGTCGGTCCAGGGGTGGTTTTCCTTGATGACCCTCATCCGATGAAATGCCCAAGATACAAGGAATGCAAAGGCGGAGCAAAAGTAGAAGATTTCGCAAAAATCGGTGGCAGGAGTGTTTTACTGCCGGGTGTTATCGTAGGAAAACATTCATTGATTGGTGCAGGAAGTTGCGTTACGAGAAACATACCTGAGAATAGAGTTGCCGTGGGATATCCCGCGCAAGTAGTAAAAAAAATAAGTGACCTGCAATGTTATATAGGTGCGTTTGATCATCCTTATGAGTGGGAACCGTATGTTTAAAGAGTAATAGCGTTACTGTAATTACTTTTCCCTCCCAAATCCAGCAATACAAAACCTTTCCCCTTTTTTCCTTTTAAATATTGACAAACATACAGAACTATATATTATAAATGGAAATGGGTAATTATATATATATATAATACTATGGGGAGATAAAATGTTAAATGTTGCAGTGATTGGTTGTGGCTACTGGGGAAAAAATATCATAAGGGACTTATACGATAACGCTATGTGTAATCTAAAATATTGTTGCGATACCGATAAAGCAAAACTTGATTTATTAAGCTCTAAAAGCCCGGCAATAAAGCCGATTATGGATAGCGAGGAAATATTTAAGGATAAAAGCATAGACGCCGTTTTTATTATTACGCCTGTCGGCTCTCATTATGCTTTAGCTAAAAGGGCTTTAGAATGTGGAAAAGCGGTTTTTGTCGAAAAACCTTTTGTTGATAAACTTGAGAAAGCAGTCGAACTTACAGAGCTTGCGGAAAAAAATAAATTGGTTCTTATGATAGGACATATCTTTGAATACGCCCCTGCTGTGATAAAAATAAAAGAACTGATAAAAACAAACCAGCTTGGCAAAATTTATTATATTTCTTCTACAAGAGTAAACCTTGGCATTCATCGTAAAGATGAGTCCGTAATCTGGGATTTGGCTGCGCATGATCTATCAACAATATTTAACTGGCTGGACGAAGAACCTCTCTCCGTACAGGGCATAGGGAAAAGTTCAATAATAGAAAATAAACCGGACGTTGCTTTTATAAATCTCAGGTTCCCGTCGGATATCCTTGTTAATATACAAATATCCTGGCTTGCGCCTATAAAAATGCGGAATACCGTAATCGTTGGTTCCGAAAAAATGGTCGTCTTTGACGATACAAGCGTAATTGAAAAAGTTAAAGTTTTTGATAAAGGAATAGATAAACTGGAACATTCAAGCTTTGGAGAGTTCCAACTCTCATATAGAACAGGAGAAATTGCAGTCCCGGTCATATCAAATGCAGAACCTCTTAAAGAAGAAATAAAGCATTTTATTGATTGTGTCAAAAATAAAAAAGAACCAAAAACAAATGGCAAATCAGCAACCCGTGTAGTTAAATATCTGGAAATGATAGAAAAATCAGTTAATGAGGGAGGCAAAGTTTATGTTAATTCTGTTCATCATTAATGCAGGATGCCTTGTAAGTATGCCCAATTCCTATATCCCGGAAAAAAGTACCTACGAAGTAAGCATGACAGTCACTCCGGAAAATGCTTTCATTGCCCAGATTAGCGGAGTATTACTCGAGAATTTTTCCATAGGAACGTCTTACGGCGGGAGTGGAATTATCGGGCATGGAACTCCTACATATCATAAAGCCCCGGGTGTTCAGATAAAAATGGGAATGCAAAAACAACCAATATCGGCGGCTATTGGATTTGATTCCGAAAAATATTATGATGAACCCGTATGGTTATATGGCGTTATAGGGGGAAGCTTGATGGGAAGAATTATTCCCTGTATAGGAGTAAATTATTATAAACATCTAAACTTTTTTTGCGGAGTGGAAGCCGGGCTGTCAAATCTGGCGAGTGTTGCAGGAGAATGGCTCATCAGTAAAGGTGATACTAATAAATATGTTTCAACCGTTAATCTTGGTTTGAGATTAAAAGTTGAAGATAAAGTAACGTTTGAGATTTTCTTCAAAGATATATCAAATAAAGAAATAGGTGCGTCAAGAGGAGTTAGATTCTCCTACTCGGCATTTATATAACTCATTGTTTTTCGAGGTAATATTTTTGTATATTTTTACAAGCTCTTTGGTGATAACCATTAGAGCTTGTTATCCCGCTTCGGCGGGGGATTTTTAATATTTCCAGCAAAGCTGGATAAGTTGGTCTAATCCCGCCAGGGCGGGAAAGTCCAACTAATAATATTTGATTTGGTTAAGGGGGGTATATGAATATTTTATTCTTGAGTTATGCCTTTTTAATAGGGCAAGTTAATTTGGATGTAGCGAGATTTGTTACTCCGGATAATCAGAAAGGTCTTAGAAAAACAAGATGCGAAATATATATCGGATTCCCTTATAATATTCTTTTTTACCGGACAGCGGATAGACTTTCTACCGACAATACAGCTAAATTAAATGCTAAGTTTAAAATAAAAGTAACCGTAAAAACAGATTCAGGTAAAGTAGTTGCAAATGAAGAATGGGAAAAAGTTTCGTTTATTGAGTCACTTGCGAAAGCCTCTTCACATAATGCTAATATTTTAGAACAATTAGAAATTTTGCTTGACCCGGGTAATTATAAAATAGAAACAGCCGTTGTTCAGGATTCTTCTCTGCCTGGTGATAAAGCCGGCAAATGGGAAACTGCCCGCGAAATAGAAATAAGAAAACCCGATACAACCTTGTCCCTTTCGGATATTCAACTCTCAAGCAGTATTGATACTTTTTCATCCGATAGCAGATTTGTGAAAAATGGACTCAATGTTATCCCTTTGCCCCGGAGAATAATTGGCGCTCCTTACAAGAGTCTATATAGTTATGTTGAAATATATAACCTTACCCCAAAAAATAATTACGAAATCAAATATTCTATCCTGAATGATTCCGGAGTATTGGTTGCGGAAATGTCTCCCAAATCTCTTACAGCCGAAATACCCAATCTTACGGAAATAGAATGTATAAATATCGAAAAAATAACTTCAGGAAATTATATACTTATGATGGAGGTCAACCAAAATAATAAAAAAATTGTCCGAAGAAAAGCTTTTATTGTAAGACAACAACCTGAACAACTAAAAGAACAACCTGTTGCGGTTAATGATGATATGGAATATCTGAACTTTATAAATTATATTGCAACTCCTGAGGAATTGGCAACTTATAACAAATTATCAAATACGGGAAAACAAAAATTTGTAATTGAGTTCTGGAAAAAACGCAGTAAAGAAGAAAGACTTGGTTTTATAGAAAGAGTAAAATATGCGGATAAAAATTATAGTTCCTGGAACGAAAAAGGTAGATACTCTGATATGGGAAGAATTTTGATAAAATATGGAAAACAGGACGACCAGGAACGTTTCCCGCCGGATGCGACCTATCACAGTATAGAAAAGTGGAGTTATTATTCAAACGGGGGAATGGTTTTTATTTTCGTAGATATAAGAGATATTGGCAGGTATGAACTTTTTTATTCAAGCATAAAAGAAGTTAACAGTAAACCTACTTATAGACAGTATATACCGGAAGAATTGTTAGAATAGATTTCTTGCTATGTTCGTATAACATTGGAAAAGATTTGAAGAAGTAGGGGGACCTAATTACTATCTGTTCTGTACGTCCTCAGCGGCCCTGCCTGCCGTTCTGTTTGTCAGGTTTGCGGTGAATATTTCTGTTTCCTCTTTTCAACTCTCTCTGTGTTCTCTGTTTTTTTAGTTGGACTTTGCGATCCGCCTGAGGCGGAAGCATTAGACCAACTTATCCAGCTCAGCTGGGCTCTGTGTCTTATATGTTTTTAATCTGTTTTCCCCTGATACCTTTTTTCCTCTGTGCTCGGAGTTTACCCCGTTCTGGCGGGGTGGTTAATCTTTCTATACTTTTTTATTTATCTTTTGACATTTAGGTTTTTTAGCGTATAGTCTTTTCCTAATATTTAATAAATATTTGATTTTTATCCAGCTCTGCTGGAAAATTGGTACCGGGGGGGAAAAATGAAATTTGTAAAATGCTTGATGACGGCAGGAGTCATATTCGGAAGTTCCTATTTATTCGCATCTTCTACGGTGCAGGAAGAAGCATCCCAGTGGTTTGGTATGTATCTCAAAGACCAGAAAGTCGGGTATACTCAAATCGAAACTCAGCCTATTGCGGATGGATATAAAATCTCGGAGTTGACTTACATAGAACTTGATATGATGGGCACCAAAAGAAACCTCAAATCTATTTCTCAATACGAAGTGAACAAAGATTTTGAACTCAAAAACTTTACTTTTAATCTTGAAACCGAAGCACAAAAAATGTTAATTAGAGGCGAAATTAAACAGAATAACTTCAACCTCTCCATTAATACCGGCGGCAAAATAGAGACAAAAACTATCCCAATAACTTCTCCCATTTTCCCTGTTTCAGTCCTACCGATGATTGCAAATAAATTTACTCGCACGTCTCAAAAACTACAAGTGTTTGACCCATCAATACAATCTGTCAGTACCGCGGATTGTGAATTGGTAGAAACAAAAGGTGACTCAATAAATGTCAAAGTTATGATGTTGAACTCTCCATCTACTATGTGGGTAAACAAAAAAGGAGAAATGTTATCCCAGAATCAGCCAATGGGCATTACCGTTAAAAAAGAATCAAAAGAAAAAGCAATAAAAATTGGTAAAGTGTCTCCTGAAATCTTAACCCTGTATAAGGTTCCTACAAATATTGAAATCAAAAATGCAAGAGATATTTCCTTGTTGAAAATGCTTGTTAACGTTAAGGTCGTTGTAAACGAACAGCAAAGATGGTTCGGCGATACTTTATTAATTGAAACGAGAGGTCCCACAAGCGGAGGACCTTTTGAATTGTCAAACAGAAGACCCGATTCCGTTAATAAGTATCTTAAACCAACAACTTTTATTCAAAGCAAAGATAAAAGGATAATCAAACAGGCAAAAGAAATTGTCGGATTTACCAAAACCCCCTGGAAAAAAGTCGTAAAACTTACCAATTGGGTATCCGAAAATGTCAAGGATATGCCAACCGTTACCATCCCGTCTGCGCTGGATGTTCTCAACACAATGGAAGGCGATTGTGGAGAACATTCCATATTATTTGCCGCGCTTGCAAGAGCCAGCAAAATACCCACTGACGTCGTAGTAGGCATTGTATATACGCAAGACGGATTTTATTATCACGCCTGGAATAAAGTATGGGTTGGAAGATGGGTTGAAGTTGATCCAACCTTCAACCAGCCGATTGCAGATGCAGCGCATATTATTCTTGCGGAAGGTGGATTGGAAGAACAGGCAAAAATTATGGAACTCGTGGATAAAATCAAAATCCAAATCCTCGAATATAAATAATCTTCCTCACAAGGAACAATAAGAAATTAGGACGCAGATTAGCGCAGATAAACAGGATATCATTCAAGCCTACAACAGATAAAGAGTTTGTAAAAAATAAATATAAAGAATTAACTGCGACAATCAATTCTGTCGCAAAATTGCGAAACGTTAATATCAAAAGTATGAAAGCAGATAAATATGTAAGATTAGGAAAACTGACAGCAATAATTTCATTTTTGCTTGGGACAGCTATTTTGGGACTGTATTGTCTGACCTTTTCCCTAGTATTTCCTACCATTGGTTGTCTTTTTATAGATTTTGTTGGACTGATAAATGTTGGAATTTTAATTGCACTTGTAATTAAGGCAACAAAAGACAGCGATAATAAAAGAAAATTATACAAGACTTGTGGGTTTATGTTGCTTAACATACCTGTTATGCTATTTTATTGTTGGATTGGGTCGGTTCTACTAGACACAATGAGGATAACTTTTATCAACTCAACACAGACAGAATTGACGGACATTAAAATAATAGCGTGTGAACCGAAACATATTGACAAGTTAAAACTGGGGCAAAGTAAAACGGTTTGGATTCATATAACATGTGATTGTTCAATAAACATAGAATATATACTAAATGGTCAACGAAAAGAAGAAAATTTGGGGTATGCAAGCAGTGGCATGGGATGCAAAATGAAATACAATATTGGCGGACAAAACGAAGAAAAACTTTAGTGGCAATAAGAAAAGAAATAACGAAAAAAACAGACAGAGCTACTAGTTAACATCTTTCCCCATCTTTTTTCCCAAATGTTAATCCGTGGCTATAATTTTTCTTGTTTTTTAACTATCTTTTTATCTCGTGAAAATCGTGTGCAATCTCGTGGTTGCAATTTGTCTTTATTATTTATTTTTTGACATTTCTGTTTCTGTCCTCTAAAGTATCTTTATGTCATACAAAACTCTTTTTAAATTCTCCCCTCTCTTCTTCCTTTACATCCTTTTAGTTCTGGTATTCTCCCAAAATACTTCTCATGGAGACGAAAGTCGTTATCTGATGTTCGCCACCAATTTATTAAACGGTTATTATTCTCCTCGTTCGGACATAAACTTATGGAATGGTCCCGGCTATCCTATTCTTCTTATTCCGTTTCTTGGATTCCACATACCTTTGATTTTTGCCAAACTGCTTAATGCCCTGTTTTTATTCTTATCCGTAATTTATTTTTATCGCACATTATTATTTTTCACGAACAACCGTTTTGGTGTGTGCTTTGCTTATTTATTTGGACTATATTTTCCTTTTTTCAGCAACCTCTATCTCTTGAACACAGAAATCTTTTCGGTATTTTTAATCTGCGGTTTTATGTTTCATTTCATCGGCTATGCAAAAGGCGCCTCCGGGAAAAGAAGCAACTTTTTAGCCTCGTTTTTGTATTTAGGGTATTTAGCGCTTACGAAAGTATTTTTTGGTTGGGTTCTTGTTATTTGTCTGTTCGTTTCTTTATTATTAAGTTTATTCCGCCGCCGTTTTCTAAAGTTATCTGCTCCGGTATATACGGCAGCAATTATTATATGTATCCCTTATTTAATTTACACACATTCGTTAACGGGCAAGTTTTTCTACTGGGGAAATTCAGGCGGGCAGTCTTTATACTGGATGTCCACTCTTGACAAAGAAGAATTTGGCGACTGGTTTGGCACGGAATGGGCAATTACTCAACCCGGCTTTGAAAGTCATAAGGATTTTCTGAGTAAAACTATGAAACTGTCTGCCCTTCAACAGGATACTGAATTCCGCAAACAGGCAATAAAGAATATAAAATCAAACCCTAAAAAATATGTGATAAACTGGAGCGCAAACGTAGGACGTATGTTATTCTCTTATCCCTATAGTTACACGAAGCAAAAACTCTCTACTTATTTTTACGCAATCCCGAATATGTTTTTATTAATTGTCTTTTTGCTCTGCCTTTGCCCTGCTTTTCTCTGCCGCAAATTAATTCCTTTTGAGGTGTATAACTTTTTAATATTCGGCGCAGTTACATTTTTCGGCAGTTCACTCTTAAGCGCTTACCCGCGTCAATTGTTCCCGGTAGTCCCAATAATATTGTTGTTCGTCGCTTATACAATAACGAACATTTTAAAAATCTCTCTGCGTTGCAAACAATAGTTTCAAATCTTCTCCTATGTTTTTATTTATTAACTGAAAACCTAATCCCGCAAAGAGAAATAATTAAAAAAACGTCGAATTCATTAATATCTTGACATTTGTAAGGATAAAAATAAGTTATAGTGATAGGTTTTATAGGAGGTAAAATGAATGCAGTTTTAAAAAAGGCGCTTAGTAATGCAGACGTGGATTATGCTGAAATACATTTGGAAGAACGCGAAGTTACAGAGGTATTTTATCGTGGTAAAGAACTTGAGTCTATTGGTACCCGCAAAGAATATGGCGGGAATGTTCGTGCGTATCATAAAGGCGGATGGGGGTTTGTGTCGTTTAACCAGCTTGCCAATCTTGACGATTATGTTAAATCGGCCTGTAATCATGCGAAGTTAACATCATCCGGAGAGAGTAAATTAAATTTCACTCCTAAAGTTAAAGATAGTATCTCTTTGAAACTAAAAAATGATCCTCGCAATGTTCCATTGGAAGAAAAAGAAATTTTAGCAAGAAATTATAATTCTATCATTATGTCGTCTCCACTAATTCAGTCTACAAGCGTTGTTTATCGTGATACTTATTCAAACCGAACTTTTGTTAATACTCTTGGCTCCGATATTAAAGAAGAACAACTTTATTGCGGAATATTGCTTGGAGCTCTTGCGAAAGACGGAACAAACGTGCAGAGCGCTTCTCACTCCGTCAGCAAAACAACGGGTTACGATACAGTTGTTGGTCTTGAAAAAGAAGCAGAAAGAATAACTAAAGAAGCTTGCGATTTGTTAAAAGCAGAAAAAGTAAATGCCGGGGTTTATACCGTAGTTGCGGATCCACACCTTGCCGGTGTATTCTGTCACGAAGCTTTCGGGCATTTGTCCGAAGCAGATCACGCTTATGGAAATCCCCAGTTAATGGAAGTTATGAAACTTGGAAAAAGATTCGGAAGGGACGAATTATCCATAATAGATGACGGTAGTTTCCCGGGGCAACAAGGTTCTTATAAATATGATGACGAAGGAACGCCTTCCCAAAAAACTTATTTAATAAAAGATGGTATATTATCAGGAAGACTTCATTCCGTTGAAACGGCAGGAAAATTAAACGAACCCGTTACGGGAAATGCCCGCGCAATTACATATAGATTTAAACCGATTGTAAGAATGTCCTGCACCTGCATAGAACCACGAGACAAAACTTTTGAAGAAATGATAAGCGAAATAGATAACGGAATTTATGCAAAAGAATCGTTAGGCGGAATGACCCAACTCGAGATGTTTACTTTCTCCGCGGCAAAAGCTTATTTGATTAAAAATGGAAAAATAGGTCCAATGGTAAGAGACGTCATGCTTTCGGGAAATATATTTAAAACATTACAGGATATAGATGCAATTGGAAACGATATGAAAGTGTTTGGTTCTCTTGGCGGATGCGGGAAAGATGGTCAGGGGCCTTTACCGGTCTCTATGGGAAGCCCGCATATAAGAATTAAAAATGTTGTCATAGGAGGTAAATAATGAAAAAATCAAAAATCAAAAATCAAAAATCTAAAACCTCCGTATCAACGGGAGAAAGTATATCCCGAGGAAGTTGGACGATAGAAAAGTTGTTGGAAAAAGCTGCAAAAGTTACTGATGCGGCAGAAATCTTCTCCACGGAAATGAAAACCGAACAGGTGGATTTCAAGTTTGATAAGTTACATTTGATGGATGAAAAAAATATCCAGGGATTGGGATTGCGAATAATAAAAGATGGTAAAATCGGATTTGCTTCCTGCACGAATCCCTTAGATTATGAAAAAACTCTTGATAATGCCATAGCGAGTTCTAAGTTCGGGCAACAAGCAAAACTTGCTTTCCCAAATAAGAAAAGTCCGAAAAAAGTTAAAACCGTTAGCGAAGAAGTAATAAAATTTAACATATCTTCGGGTGTGGATATGGTAAAAGAGGGTATAGAACTGATAAAACAACGTAATAGCGAAATTAAATGCGATGCGGGTTTATCAAAAGTTGTTTCTACAGTAAGAATTCTAAATTCTTCCGGGCTTGATGACAGTTATTCTCAAACGGGTTTTTCTTACGGTATATCAGGACTTATTATTATAGATAATAGTTTTTTAGATGTGTGGGAAACGGAAAGTAGCTGTAAGTTGAAGGCATCGACGAAAAAGTTTGCGGATAATATAATCAAAAGGGTTGAACTTGCTCGTAAAGTGGCAACTATGCCTACAAAAAAAATGAATGTTATATTTATGCCGAGGGCAATTCCTACTTTGATATCCTCTATAATGATAGGCGTAAACGGGAAACAGATTCAGAAAAAAACTTCTCCCATCACAAGTAAATTAGGAGAGAAAATACTTGACGAAAAGCTCTCGATAACTGATGACGGCACCCTGGATTTTTGTACCAGCAGCGCACCTTTTGATGATGAAGGAATGCCTATTACGGCTAAACATATAATAGAAAAAGGCGTATTGAAAACCTTTTTGTTTGATTTGCAAACAGCCGGAATTTTGAATGTTACTCCTACGGGTAACGCTAGCCGTGGATATAATAGTTTGCCTTCACCTTCCCAAACGAATATCGTTATAGCTCCCGGAACATGGGCTTTACAAGATATGATAAAAGATATGAAGGAAGGATTGATTCTGTATGATACAATTGGTGGCGGACAGAGTAATATGTTAGCCGGAGATTTTTCTTTTAATGTTGGATTTGGATACAAAGTTGAAAATGGAGAAATCGTGGGAAGGGTTAAGGATACAATGCTTTCCGGTAACGTATACGAAGCTTTTAATAATATCATAGGTCTGGAGAATTCTACAGAGGAAGTTTATGGCAGTATGCATATACCGGCTTTCTATTTTAAGGGAATGAGCGTAACAAGTAAAAATTAAAATTTGTAACATATTAGTTTTTATAAAGTAAAACAAAATAGGGGGAGAGATGTTGTGTTTAATGTTTTTATTGATGGCAAGCGGAGATACTACCGATATTTTTGGGCTTAGCAGTAAGTTATGGATGAATACTCCATCGCTAAGTTCCGTAAGTCTGGGATACAGCAATCCTATGCTTTCCAGTGGTTTAACAGGCGCGTTATGTAACCCTGCAGGGCTTTGGGATATTAAGGGAACTGAAGTTTCAGGAGTTTTTGCTATCGGAACTTCATCTAAACTTGAATGGGCGCCGGTAATACCGGCAGGAGGGGGGGAAGGGGATGAGGATACTGTTCAAAAATATATCAGAATTCCTTCTCTTGAGGTATCTTTTGCTTCACCAATGGGAATAAACTTAATAGGTGTCGGTATGAAAAAAGGACGTGTTGCATTTGGGCTTGGATTTATGGATGGATTCGGAATGGGATTAAACGTTCAGGGGACACGTGGTAAAATGACGTATCCGTATAGCGATACTATTATGGATACTTTAACGCACGAAAATGTATCTGAAATTCCTGACAGTATAGAAATCCCTGTGACATGGAATCTAAATAGTTCTTTTACTGCGACCCTTGCTGCAGATGCAAATTTTGGTTATTATGAACGTAATTTATTTATAGGAATGGCAACGGGATTTGGTCCCTTGAAATTAGGGTTCGGGGTGGCTTATAGACCTATTAGCGGTAAACTTATGTATAATGCCGGGTTAGGCATAAGTGCCCCATGTACGTTGACTTGTACACCACAATTTACTACCAGCGAATGGACTATAGATGTTAGCGGGAATAGTACTCTGAATCAGGATTTATTTAGTGGAAACGGAGAGGTTTCTTTAAGCGGAAAAGAATTTTCATATATTACGGGGTTGCAATTTAAGTTCTTGTTTTTTAATATAGGGGCATCGGTTTCTGTAATCCCGGCAACAGTTTTAAAAATAGATGGTAGTTCTGCTTCGATGAACGTAAATCATAGTCCTAAAATAGATTCTATTTATTATAATACGGATGATATTATTGTCAATACTACGGATAGCACCATTTCGGGAACAGTAGGCATTAGACTTTCAAAGATGCAGGATACTACTCAATCGGATAGTATAAAAGAAACTTACAGAATACCTGCGCAGACATCTATTACTTTAGGTTCTTATACTAAGCTTGGACCTATTACTCTCAGCAGTTCAATTGGAGTTGCTTTGGCGTCTTCTTCGGATGGCGTTCCAATCGGAGGAGGGTGGGGAAGTCTTGGCTTTGAATCAAGAATAGGTTTTCCTTTGAGAGTTAGCTTAAATGGAAAAGTATATGCGCTTGAAGCAACTTCTGATTCAGGAGATGCTTTCCGTTTCCCTAAAGGTGGAATATCTACAACTCTTGATGTAGGAACGACGGTTAACATTAAGAAAACGTCTGTGAGTTTTGGCTTAAGAACTAATCCTATAACCATAGCAGGATTTTTTGCCAATTTATTCCCGGCGCCAGGAAGTGGTGGGGATGATGATAATGGGGACGGTTCTGGAGACGAGGATAAAAAGGGTATGAAAGAAGCAGCGAAAGAAAAGGGATATAGTTTCCCGGGATTCTTTAACGCTATAACACCTGTAATTGGTTTCTCTCGACAGTTCTAATTAGAATATAATAAATGAGTAAAGTTTATTTTATAAGTTAGAGTTTGCGACGAAGAAGCATTACTCTAACTTATCCCGCGTTAGCGGGAAATTTTATATGAGTAAAGTTTATTTTATAGATTTTAAAGCTTCGGTTAAGTGTAATATCCTTGAGAAGCTTGTTAAATTGTTTGTTACTGCGGGATTCAATGATTTGCTTGTTCCCGGTGAACTTGTTGCCTGTAAATTGCATTTTGGAGAATACGGTAATACGAATTTCATAAACCCTGTTTTTGTAAAAAAACTTGTTGAAACAATAAAAAAAAGCAAGGCTATTCCTTTCCTTACGGATACGGGTACGCTTTATGCAGGAAGACGCATGCTTGCCCCGACACATATTGAACAGGCTTTATGGGATGGGTTTGGAGGAGCGCCGATTATTATTGCAGATGGGTTAAGAGGGGAGAGTTATGTATCCGTAAAAAGCGAAGGCGCGCACTTTAAGGATTTAAAGATTGCAAGTGGAATTTATTATGCGGATAAGATGATTGTTATATCGCATTTCAAAGGACACTTTGGTACCGGATTCGGAGGAGCTCTGAAAAATCTTGGTATGGGATGCGCCGCAAAACAAGGCAAATTAGAACAACACTCGGGAAAGCCGCCCGTTGTAAATAAAAAATGTACGGGCTGTGGATTATGTATAAAATGGTGTCCTACACAAGCAATTACCGCCATAGCGGGATGTTCCATAGAACTTGATGGAATGGCGAAAATTATACCTCAAAAATGTATTATGTGCACTTCCTGTATTTCGGTTTGTCCTTCTCGAGCTATAGATATAGACTGGGGCGAAGCAACTTCAAGACTTCAGGAAGCAATGGCAGAATATGCAAAAGGGGCGGTTTATGGTAAAAAAGGAGTAGGTTATATTAATTTCTTGATAAACATAGCTCCGTTCTGTGATTGCTGGCCTGCAACCGAGGCTTTTGTAACGCCGGATATAGGAATCCTTGCATCGTTTGACCCTGTAAGTATAGATCGCGCTTCTTATGATATGGTGGAAAAAGCGTCTAATGGGAAGTTTGGTAAATTATGGCATCAAATCAAGCCTGAAATTCAATTGGATTATGCAGAGAAAATCGGACTTGGAACACAAAAATATGAAATAGTAGAAGTGGAATAATTTTAAAAAATGAAAATACTTCTTACAAACGATGATGGATTTAATGCTAAAGGTATAAGAGGTTTATACGAAGCAATTAAAACAACTTATACCGTAACTATTGTTGCGCCTGGCGTAGAAGCAAATGCTACTTCCCGTTCATTGACATTGAAAAGGCCGCTAAAAATAAAAAGATTTGCTTCTGACATAATAGCCGTTTATGGGACACCCACGGATTGCGTTATTTTAGGGGTTCACGAGTTACTTGATTTTAAACCTGACATTGTGATTTCAGGTATAAATAGTTGCGCAAATCTTGGTGAAGATGCGGGATATTCCGGAACGGTTGGCGCTGCAATTGAAGGAGCAATGTCCGGGATACCATCAATCGCACTATCCTTTTTCAATGAAGATGATAAAGGAAGTGTGGATTTTGATGCGGCAGTGGATTTTGTTCATAAAGCTGTAAAATCCTTAGAAAAAGGACAATGGAATAATCCATGTATGGTTCTGAATGTTAATATACCGTATCTACCAAAAGGTATAAGAATAACAAGATTGGGCAGAAGGAATTACGAAGATATTGTATCCAAACATAGAAATTGTTATCTAATCGGGGGAACAAGAAAAGATTTTATTGAAAATGAAACCGATATAGAGGCTTGCAAGGAAGGTTATATCTCAGTAACCCCATTGCTTTTGGATTTGACTAATTATGACGCAATCAATTTACTCAAAAACGTATTTTAGTGATATGCGCAGTAAGATGTTGGAAGAACAAATTGTTGCGAGAGGCGTGGCAGATGAAAAAGTTCTTTGCGCTGTGAATAAAGTAGAAAGACATAAGTTTGTCCCGGAATCATTGCGAGAAGATGCATACAAGGATTATCCCTTGCCTATAGAAAAGGGACAAACAATATCCCAACCCTATATGGTAGCAATTATGACGGAAGAGCTTATGCTTGAATCTTCCGATCGTGTGCTTGAAATCGGAACGGGTTCCGCTTATCAAACGGCAATACTAGCAGAGATTGCAAAAGAAGTTTATTCTGTTGAGAGAGTACAATCGCTTGCTAATGATGCGGTGGTAAGGTTGAAAGAAATGGGATACAATAATATATTAGTAAAAACGGGAGACGGAAGCAGAGGTTGGAAAGAATATTCACCTTTTGATAAGATACTTGTAACCGCAGGAACAAATCATATCCCTGATTCTTTATTTGAGCAATTAAAAGAAGGTGGGAAAATTGTAATCCCGGTTGGAGATAAATATACACAGGAATTGACCGTAGTAACAAAAGTAAATGGTAAAATGCAGGAGAGAAAATTATTTGAGTGCGTATTCGTTCCGTTGATTGAAGACGAAGAGTGGTTAAAAAAATAAACTTGCAAAAACAGATTTTTGCCTTAATAATATTGTTGATTTTTTAAGAAGCCCTTTCCGCCTTGTGCGGATTAGGGATTCTTATCCAGCTATGCTGGAGATTTGAAATACGGGGAGTAGCGCAGCCCGGTTCAGCGCGCATGGTTCGGGACCATGAGGTCGGTGGTTCAAATCCACTCTCCCCGACCACTTTTAGGAAAAAAGATTAAATAAAAAAAGGGGGAAAGATGAAACGTTCCTTTTGTAGCGTCTTGATAATAGTATTGTTGCTACCTATCAGTTTATTTGGTCTAAATAAAACAAATTCTAAAGTGAAAATAGTTCAGCCGACTAAAGAGAAATTAGTTCAATTGCCTGCTTCAAAATCCGGTATTCCGACGGAAATTAATTACCAGGGATGGGTTTGTACTGCAACGGATACGACAGGATTAACAGGAAAATATAATATGATATTTAGATTGTATGATACTCCAACTGGTCTTACTCCATTGTGGAGTGAAGCGCAAGACAGTGTCATAATAAATAAAGGCGTATTTAGTGTTTTGTTGGGTAGCGTAACGACTATTCCCGATACTATTTTTAATGGAACGTATCTTTATCTTGAAACACAGGTTGAAAGCGAAGTTTTATCCCCGAGAAAAAAGATAGTAAGTGTTGGATATGCTATAAAATCAAAGAATGCAGATAATTCCATAAATGCAGATACGGCTAATTATGCGCGTAATGCAAATGTAGATTATGTAGATTCTTCTGGACATAGCCTTTATACGGATTCAACGGCTAAATCGGTATATAGTTGGGATTCTGACAAATTAGATGGTAAACATAGTACAGATTTTTTATCCTCAACAGGAGACACAAAAACAGGAAATTACCTAATAAATGGAGTTTTAACAATTGATAGCACAACAGATACGGGACACATAGTAATAAGGGACTTTGGAACTGGGGGTGGTGCAGGGACAATAGCTCCGAATATTAATAGTTATCTTTTTAGGGCAGATGGGGCAATAAACCTTGGTGTAAATTCTAACTTTAATTTAGCAAGTCAATTATGGAGTAGGGACGATATTACAAAGAGAGCAAGCTTGTTGGAACTCGGCAGTGCCGGAATTTCAATGTATGTTGCAAATTCAGGAACAAATCCAATTAACTGGACAAAGGGATTTCAAATGCAAAAAGAATCTGAAACTGTCATGTATAATAGACTTTATCTCCCTACAATATTTAGGAATGCTCAAGATGACGTAAGTTCAAACAGTAGAATAACTTTAACTGCTCAAGCTACAAGCGGAACAAACACAACTTTTGGTATTGGTAAAATTGTTTATATTCCAGATACAGCAAATAAAAGAGGTTCCATTGCATTTTATAGTTATGATGGTGGGACAGATTATAATGAAGTAATGAGAATAGATAGTTCAAAAAAAGTAGGTATTTTAGATAGTATCCCTTCGAAAACATTAAGTGTAAAAGGGCAAGGAAAATTTACTGATACACTATGGGGGAAGAACATTGTTGATTCTGGCAATATATTTACTTCAGGAAATGCAACAGCAGATACATTTATAGGACATCATAAAGGATTGACAGATAGTTCAAAAAATTCTACTTATGCAGACACAGCGAAATTTGCTATGCCTATAAGAATAGATTTTCGGCCAACCGGTGCAACCTCCTTTACGGATGTCTTTAACCTTGGAGGGTTGCTTTTACAAGCCAGATGTATTTACAGTATGGGGTATGACTTAGAGGTAAATGTAAGGACAACGGTAAATAATTCCACCGTCCACTTTACATATACTTTCGGTTCTTCTTTATGGGGCGGCACTACCCAGGAAGGAGTGCAAGACGAAGATTTTGACACTGCGGATACTCTTAGCCTTTTAAATGTAGGGGCAGCAGGTTATTACGATGTACAGGGAATGCTTGTTTACAGTTCTCCTACGGGTGCGAATATTACAATAATCTTTCAGGCACATGACGAGAGAGGAGGAACATATCCACTTGGCGGAACGGTAAAATGCTTGTTTACGGGGACGGCTTTCTATTCTCCTGCACCATAAAGAAATTAAGAGAATTAAGGAAAAGTAAACTGTTAAAACTTTACTTCTGAAGGTAAAACTAATCGGACTTTGTTCTATCTTCTTTGTATTTATCAACTACGCTTTTGTCCCATAACTTTATGCCTGCAATGTGAGCGGCACGAACAAGAGCATGTGTAGATATGGGAGAAGTTAGCATCAAAATGATACAGCAGAGCAAACACTTTATGACAAATACGGATTGATGGGACATAAAACATATTCCGATGAGTATTCCGCAAGTGCCAAGTGTTACCCCTTTAGTTGCAGCCTGGAGACGATTATAAACATCGGGCAACCTTACTATACCTAGCGAGCCACAAAAATCAAAAAATAACCCGATAACAATTATTACGATTCCAATAGTTATCATATTTATATTTTCACTCCTCTCAAGCTAGAAGCCTGAGCTACACTCCTAAAAGCTTATTCCGACCATAGTATTTAAGTTCCATTGGGAATATGTCCATTCAGTCGTAATTGCCCCACTGTTACTAGTGGCTTCAGACACTAAATAATAGTCAAGAAGCATTCCCAAATTAACTGCTACCTTCGGTAAAATTCCGATTTTAATTCCTGTGCCGATAGTTAACCCAAAATTAGGAACCATATTACCGGTAATAGTTATTGTTTCACCCAATATTGTTGTTGCAACGTTATGTGTATTCAGTCCAATAAATGGACCCAGTCCAATCCACGGTAAAATAATGGGAATTCCCTTGGTATAATATTTACCAAGGCCTGAGAATTTTATTGAATTTACAGTATAAGTAGTAGTGATATCTCCCGCAATTTCCTTAAAATTTTCCGTGTAAAACCCTGCACCTATTTCAACCCCTAACGGTAATAACGGAATCCCAATATCGCAAAATAACTCTCCCCCAAATCCTTTTGGATGTTCCATTTCCGAAGTGCTACTGTAATCTTTACTTGTACTAATCCCTCCAGTTTTAATTGTACATATTTTTGCTTTAAGTCCTCCATACGTATATGCACCTTTTATCCCAAAACTTCCTCCCGCGTATGTATTTACCGTAAAACTTACAATGGCAACCAACATAACAAAATATTTTTTCATTATTTTTTTAATAATACCAACTGCCCATCCAATATTTTATACTGCTAAGTATAAGTTTGAAAATAAGCCCTACTATTGATATCCAGAAGATTACGGCTATTAAACCTACGATTCCACATACTAGTCCTGCCGTTGCCATCCCGGTACCAACAATTTTTCCCTCACTGTGTTTAATTTCATTGCGTGCTACGATACTAAATATGATGGCAAGTACTCCAAGAATAAAGCCAACAAAGGGTAAAATAATGCTTAATATTCCGCATACCATTGAAGTAATGGCTTTGCCGGAAGTCTTATGTTCTATCATTTATATTTTTCTCCTGAAACACCTTTCTAACAAGCCTACTAGTCCAAGTATAATTAATATCATAGGCCATATGATGCTCCAGCTCGGAGTTTGAATTATACCAAGATTGCGCAATAAAAATATTACTCCGATTGTTAGTATAATTAATGCTCCACTTATTCCGCCACCATTACAATTAATCATTTTTATTTTCCTATTTATCTAACTTTTTGTTTTCAAGATATTTTGCCAGAACAACAGTCCCGATGAAATTTAAAAGCGCAAGAACAAGAGAAATATCAAGCAAGAATGGACGATTTGTATAATAAGCAATTAAACTGCAATAACCAACAAGTATAATAGTAAGAAAATCTATTCCCATTATTCTATCCGCGAGCGTAGGTCCCCGGGCTATTCGGTATAAACACATAAATGCAAATATTATAAGCGGGATAGAAAAATATAAAGGTATGTCTATCATTTTATTCAAATATATGTTTTAATATTTTTTCAAAAGCAGAAGCTATTATTTTAGTTGCTTCTATTTCTTTTTCAGTGCTGACATAAATCCAGTGAATATAAAGCTCGTCCCCGAAAATGTCTACCGTCATTGTTCCGGGGGTCATTGTTATTGAGTTCGCAAGCATAACTTTTGCCATATCTGTTTTAAGATTTGTTCGTATTTTAACAATCCCGGGTTTAATTAACATTTTCGGTCTTAATACTCTTTTGGCGACATCAATATTTGCGACTATACAATAATATATCCAGATAGGTATATAATAAAGCATCCATCCTATTCTGACAGGAGAAAAGATTTTAATTCCTAAAAATTTATCCCCAAAAAATAAAGAGACAAACAAAGAAATGACCACACCCATAGTAAGTTCCTGCCAACCAAAATTCCATGTTAAAAGCACCCAAACTATAAAACAAATTATGGCAAAATATATTTTACGCATATTATTTTAATAAATGATTGGCATAAATAGTTCCCTGATGAACTACCTGTGCCGCGTCTTTTAATATAGGATGGAAATATAATAATCCACCAACAAAACAAATAATTGCTAACATAATCATTGAAAAAGCCATTGAAAAAGGAGCTTCTTTTACAAACTCTAATCCTTCTTTTAATTTACCCCAGAAAACTGAACGTTCTATTTTTAAGTAGTAAGCAAGAGTTACTACGGCTATACAAATGGCAAGTAATGCCAAACCTGTGTGATTTGATTGTGCAAGTCCTATGATTATAAGTAATTTGCTCCAGAATCCGTTAAACGGAGGCATTCCTACAATGGATAATGCGCCTGTAAGAAAACTCCCATGAGTGATCGGCATCTTTTCGGAAATTCCGCCAAGTTCATTCAGTTTGCGCGTTTTTGTAGCAAACTCGACAGAACCGGCGTCCATAAATAATAAACTCTTAAATACTCCGTGATTAACAAGGTGGAAAAGCCCACCGGTAATACCAATGAAATTGCCCGAAGCTATACCAAGAATTATATATCCTACCTGAGAGATTGAAGAATACGCTAACATCCGCTTGAAATCAATTTGCGGTAATGCCAATAATGCTCCTGCAACCATAGAAATAGCTCCAAGCGTGAGGAGAACATTTTGTATGACAAAAGTTATCCCGAGAACTGAATACAATACTCGTGTAAGAGCATATATGCCAAGCACTTTTATCAATACTCCCGACAACATTGATGATATCGGTGCGGGTGCTGATGGGTGCGCATCCGGAAGCCATGCGTGAAATGGAACAATTGCTGCTTTTACTCCAAATCCGAATATAAATAAAACAGAAACAAATCTTACCATACTATTTGCACTGCCTAAAGAATCACCGTTAATCCTGAAAGCAATGTCAGCCATATTTAATGACCCGCCCCAGGCATACAATAAAATTATGGCAAAAAGTATGAAAGTAGATGCTATTTCCCCGATGACCATATATTTAAAACTTGCTTCAAGCTCTTCGTGTTGGATTCCAAAACTTACAAGCGCATAGGAAGAAATAGATGCTATTTCAATAAAAACAAATAAGTTAAATAAGTCTCCTGTTATGATTATTCCGTTCATCCCGACTAACATTAAAAGAAATAGTATGTAATAATAAGGTTTCGAGGTATATCGATTCATATAAGAAATAGAATAAATAGCCGCAAAAAGACTTACAGTATTGACAAGTATTAACATAAGAACGGATAAACTGTCTACGACGAAAACTATACCGAAGGGTGGAATCCATCCACCGATTTTATACACCAGCGCATTATTCCCGGCAACCTGTGAAACGAATAATACGGAAAGACAGGTAAGGGCGAATATGCAAACATTTGTAAGAGTATCTGCAACGCTGTTGTGAAGTTTGTATAAGATACCAATTAGAAACGCCGTAAAAAGAGGAATTACTACGAATAAGCAAATTAAATTACTCATTTATTTTCAAAAATTAACCTTTTAATCTTTTTAATTCTGTCAGGTCTAAAGTTCCGTATCTCTTATATACACGGATTACTATCGCAAGAAGTACTGCTGTCGTAGCAAGGCCGATTACTATTGCAGTAAGAACAAGCGCTTGCGGGATAGGGTCAACAAATAAAGTTTTATCGTCCGGGGTAAGCATTATAGGCGGTAGCCCATTCCAGCGATAACCAACCATTACTATAAATAAGTTAACCCCGTATTCTATCAAACAGAAACCTATGACAATTTTTAAGAGATTCTTCTTGGTCAATACGGCATATAAACCAATTCCTATAAGAATAATACAAAAAACATAAGGTAACATAAACTATTTCTCCTTACTAAATTAAAATAATAATTATCTCTATGCTTATATTAATATAGTCTCTATGTCAACTGAATTTTTTGAAAAAATCAGGTAATGAATAAAATAAGAACTTGATTTTAAATTGGAATATAGAAGGAACAGTTAAAAACTCTCATTCTCTTTAGTTTGGATATAATACAATAGTTGTTTTAAGCGGCTCGTCTTTTGAATAATATGAATCAATGAATAGGGTTTTATAAGGATTTGCATAATAAAAGAGCCCTCTAATCTCCAGAGGGCTCTTTATATCTTATTTGTTAATTTATTAATCTATTTTAACATTACGAACTTGCCTTTTTGTTCAACGCCGTCTCCACGCACATTGTAAAAATACATCCCTGCGCTTACTTTCTTTCCGTTTGTATCTTTTCCATCCCATACCAATGTATTCATTCCCTTTCCGGTTAAAGTCTTTACAGTTCTTCCGCTTAAATCATAAATGTCTACAGTTAAATTGGATACTTTATTGTTAAGGGCAAACTTTATTTCCTTAATCCCGGGATTGGGGGATACCTTTATTCCTGACGATTTATATGTTTTCCCGTCTTCTATCCCCTGCGGACAAACTGCATACCATTTACAAGGAATTCCGTTTACTATGGACCATAACCTATAATATCCTTGTGTACTTGCAATTACCGGGTGAACTTTTGTATGCATAGTATCCCAGCTCGAACTCATTGGCATAGTTAGTATTTCTCCGCCGCCATTTCCCTGCCAGTTTCCTCCTCCTACTCTTACTAACGATATAATTGGGTGGTCGTTTGATGCAACGTGACAATGATTGCCGCCGTCTGCCTGAGATATTCCCCTGAATAATGAGCCCGTTATATTCATTGAGTCGCTTATTGCCGTTACGGATGGATAATTTGTTATTACTGATTGCCAGCTTGACGAGTATCCTAATCCTATGTCAAATCTTTCTATGGCATTCAAATAACCTGCATTTTTCCCACCTATTGAAAGTATATACGGTTTGTCTATAGGTATAAGAACGGATGCCTGATACGCTTTTGTGTTGGCGAGTGCGCCGGGTACTGTTTTCCACGCATGCAATCCTGTTGTAGGGCTGCACACTGCAGGATCCCAGATTTCACACGATGAAAAATAACTTGTTCCATTCGTTCCGCCGGATACCAATATTAATCCTGAATATAATATGCTCGTATTATGTGCGTAACGGGCTACGGTTAAAGGCGTTTCTGCCGTCCAAGTATTCGTTGTCGGGTCATATATTTCACAACTGCTTAATGCCGTTCCGCCTGCTCCCATTCCTCCCGCTACAAGTACTTTTCCCGATTGTAATAACGTTGCCGTGTTTAAACTTCTTGCAGTCGCCATTGATGCTGCCGGCACTGTTGTCCAATCTGTTCCATTCCAGATTTCACAGGTAGCTGTTGGATTTCCTGCGGATGTTTCTCCCCCTATTACCATTATATTTCCATTAAGTAATAATACTGCGCTGTGTCTTGCTCTTGTCGTTGTCATTGTTCCTGCCGATGACCATGTTCCGGCCCCGGTGTTATACACTTCGCAACTGTTTAAATAACCTGCTCCTTCTCCGCCTGTTACTAATACTCTTCCGTCTCCCAATAATGTTGCGCTGTGGTCAAACCTTGCAGCGCTCATTGCTCCGGCAGTATAAGCCCATGTTCCCGTTGCCATGCTATAAATTTCAGAAGTATTAATTGCGGCACCATTTCTACCGCCTGCAACAAGAACTTGTTGCAATGCGGGAGCAAGCAAGTTTGCCGTATGGTGACTTCTTGCGGCATTGAGAGAGCCCGTGGGGGAAACACTATTGAGACTACTATAATTATATAACTCACAAGAACTTAATGCTCCTGATCCATTTTCTCCACCTATTATAAGGACGTTTGTTGAACAATTAGTCGTATGTAATATTGGAAGCATTGATATTGCGGCGTAGCATCGCGCGGTACCAAGTGTACTACTCATTGTTTGCCAATAGCCATTTGTAGGGTCATATACCTCGGGAATACGACCTCCAACAGAGTCATCAAATGAACCGATGGTAATGACTTTACCCGATGGTAAAATTGCCGATGAATTATGTTGCCTATAATATTTCATAGTATCAGTAACGCTCCATGTTTGAGTGGCAGGATCATAGAGTTCGCAGTAGTATCCTATAGTAAACCCTTCTCCACCTATTGCCAAAACTTTACCTTCAGGTAATAATGCTAAAGTTGCCACATCTCTTTTTGGCCATGTTAATCCCCCCGTAGTATAAGTCCAGGTATTTGCTTGCCAGTCGTAAAGTTCGGATTTGTCGCTTGTCCCTGCTCCACCCAGCATTAATACTTTTGGTGCAGCATCAGGCGCAACAAGCGGAAGTAGGACGCCCGTATTTTTATATCGCGCAACGTTCATATTGGCTACTTGTGTCCATGTTTGTGTACTGTGGTTATAGCGGTCGCATCTTAATCCTGAACCCGACATACCTTGTCCACTTAACAGCACATCCCCCGATGGCAGTAATGTTTGTGTAGCGTTTTTGTGGTTTATCCCACAAGCCGGCAATGCAGTTTTAGCTTCAGTAGCATAATTATAAAGCATAGTTTGAGGAGGGTTATAAAATCCAAGCACATCTCCATTATAAAGTAAAGTATAGCAATGAGTATTCGTCCAACCATAATCCGTTATTGTATCCCAGTCATTAGTTCTTGGTCTGTAATGCCACCAACCTCCGGTAGTAGTGTATAATACCCTTCCATCATAAAGCAAAATTCCCATATCGTGTCCGCCGGGGCTGGATTTAGGTAATGCTTGTGGCGCAGACCACGTCCCGGTAGCAGGGTTAAAAATTTCATAATTGTCATCTGCCGGAGTATACCCTCCTAATACTATTATCCTGCCGTCTGTGAGTAATGCAATGTTATGAGCTTTTCGTATGTTTACCATACTTCCTGTCTCACTCCATTCGTGATGTGCGTATAATGTGCTATTAAACAACAAAACAACAACTAACAATTTAATGTATTTATACATTCTCCCCCCTTACTTTATTTTTTGTCTCAAAATTAGTTAATAATACCTTATCACCTAATTGACCAATAACAATAATAAATAATTATGTATTATATGTATTGAATTCTATTTTTTGTCAATCACTTTTTTTTCATAATATTACAATAATGTATACGTAATAAAAAAGCCCTCCGAAAATCTCCAAAGGGCTTTGGTTTGTTTGTATTCGTTAATCTTTAAATCTCTTTCCCTTCCCTCACAATCAGATCAACTGGATTAAAGCCTAACCAATAAGGTATTTCCTGCCACGAATCAACGTTAAGCAATAACATATCTGCCGACTTCCCGACTTCAATGCTTCCAACCTTATCTCCAATTCCCAACGCATAAGCGGAATTTATCGTGCTTGCCGTCAATGCCTGGGCAGGGGTCAGTTTTAACAATATACACGAAAGCGACATAATTATTGGCATTGCAAGCACCGGCGAACTACCCGGATTAAAGTCGCTCCCCAGTGCAATGGGGATTCCCATATCTATAAACTTTTTCGCAGGCGTCCTATGTTCAAGATATAAACAAGCTCCCGGCAATAATGTTGCAATCGTGCCATTTTTTTTCATTAATTTAAGCCCTTTATCGCTCGGATAAACTATATGGTCTGCCGAAACTGCTCCCAATTCTCCTGCAAGCTCACTTCCGCCGCAGGAAGACAATTCATCAGCGTGAATTTTTAAGCCAAAACCTGTCTTTTTCGCAGACATAAGGATCTTTTTTGATTCTTCTTTTGTGAATACTCCTTTTTCACAAAAGACATCGCAAAACTTTGCGTAATCTTTTACTTCAGGCATCATCTTTATCAATTCGTCTATATATTTATTCCTGTCTTTATCTCTTGGTATCTCGTGTGCTCCTAAAAAAGTTGAAATAATTTTAACCGGATGTTTTTGAGATAGTTTTTTAATCACTCTCAGTATTTTCATTTCTTCTTTATAATTCAGTCCATAGCCCGACTTGATTTCAATTGTTGTTGTCCCCCATTTTAATGCATAATCCAATCTTTTCATACCGGTTTCAAACAAATCTTTTTCGCTTGCATTTCTGGTCATTCCAACGGTATTAAATATTCCTCCGCCCGATGCGGCTATTTCTTTATACGATTTCCCGTTCAGTCTTTGTTCAAATTCCATAGCTCTGTTCCCGCCAAATATAAGATGAGTATGTGAATCTACGAACCCGGGGATAATGACTTTTCCTTCTGCATCTATTGTTTTTTTTGCGTTCAATGGCTTTCCGATATTTGATATTTTTCCATCTTTTACCGAGATGCTTACGTTTTTAAGAATATTTAATTCTTCTATTTTCTTACCAGCTGCGGGTTTTTTGTGTCCGCTTAAAGTTACTACTTCTCTTGCATTTACAATTGTCAAATCTTCCATTTTAACTCCTATTTTTTAGTCCGTAATTATTCCGGTAAAATATTTAACCGGAATTTTTTCAAAATAAAAATTCTTAACTTCTATTCCTTTAATATCCCATATTTCTTTTGGATTTTTGGCAGTTTCGTTTAGTGAAATATTTGAAAATTTATTTTTCCCGCATATTACATAACATGGAATTTTGTATTCCCTTGCAAGTAAGGATATTGCGAGCGTTCCGATTTTATTTATTACATACTTTGTTGAAAAACTATCCGCTCCTACCAAAACAATATCAGTATCTTTTATGAATTTGGATATTCCTGCATCCGTTATAAATTTTATTTTCAACCCTGCTTTTTTCAACATTATTGCCGTATTCTTACCTTCATTGACAGGTCTTGATTCCGGGACAAAAACAGTAAATCCAGTTCGCTTAAGATGAGTTAAAACTTCAATCACTGTGCTGCTATGACTGTAAGTTAGTACAACGTTTTTTCCTTTCATTACTTTTGTTACATTTTTAATGAGTATGTTCCAATCAATATCGGATGTAATAATCATTTTTTTAATTTTTTCATTTCTAATTTTAGTATCTTTTGAAGTTTTGACAATTTGTATGATTGTATCAACAGTATTTATAATCGGTGCCATTTCAGGTTTTGCGGACTGGAGTCTTTTAAGAAAATTTAATAATATTTCATTGGAATTTGGAGTGGAGATAAAACTTAATATAGCTTTGCGAGCAAGCTCTTCCAAGTCATTGGCACCTGAAGTATTGTCGTTTTTTATTTTTTCTAGTAGTTGATTGCTGTTGGAGAAGCTTTTTAAAACAGTTGTCATAATTTTTACTTCATTGTTTCTTTACTTTTAAACTTCCGATTAATTGAAAATTCTTCTAATGAAATTTCTGATTTCCCTTCACAAATAATTTCTGCAGTGCCTTTACCGATCGCAGGTCCAAACATAAATCCGTGTCCGCACCCCCCTGCTACAACCCAGAATCCTTTTATTCCCGTCTCTCCTACGATAGGGCTTCCATCAGGCGTTATTTCATACCAACCTGCCCAACTTCGAACAACTTTTAAATCTTTTAGTGCAGGAATTAATTTTAATATCCGATTTGAAAATTCCGGCAAGAATTCTGAAGACGAGCTTCTTTCAAAACCCTTTGCGGGGTCTTCCGGAGTATAACATCCTATAATTTGTCCCGTGTGGTTAAATTGCTGAAAATAACAACTCGGGGAATAACAAACTATCATTGGGGCAAACAATTTTTTTGTCGGCTCCGTAATTAATGCCTCGTGTCTCTCGGCTTCTATCGGTAATTCTACGCCCACAAGCTGTGCGATTTCTTTTGCCCACGGACCTGCAGTATTAATGATTGTCGGCGCCGAAAATTTATCTCCGGTATTTGTAATAACGGAATCCACAATATTGTTATTAATGTTAATTTTTACTACTTTTGTATTTGACAGAACTACTCCTCCGGTTTTTTCTATTCCATCAAGATAAAACTTTAACACCTGAAAAGGGTTTGCCTGCCCATCCTTATTGCAGTACGCTCCTCCGATAAAATCAAACTCGTTCAACATCGGCACGATTTTTAATGCTTCTTCTTTTTCAATGTATTTAACGGGCAGTCCGCATTCCTGTTGTGTTTTTATTATACTAAGGTATTGAGTTTTCTCTTTTTCCGAGCAGGCTAAAAATAAATATCCTCCCTGATGCCAATCTATGCCGGAAACATATCCATCTCCGGTGGAAATGTCCTGCATTTGTTTAAATATTTCCACGCTTCTCATCATTATTTTTATACTCCCGGGAGTTGAAAACTGTTGTCGTATTCCACCGATACATCTACCGGTTGAACCTGCTCCGGGATAATCTTTTTCGATTAATAATGTTTTCTTTCCCCGTTTTCCGAGTTCATAAGTCACTGCGCAGCCCAATATTCCACCGCCGATTATTATGCAGTCAAAAGTTTTCATATATTTTTTCGTAGGTTAACAACTATATAATGTCTTGTCAACAGGTTTCGTTTTTATCGTAACATATGTGTATATTGTTGTTTGTGATATTGCGTTAGGTATAGAAAAAGGTTTTATTCTGTGCGTCTACCTTTGGAATTCTAATTTATTTCCTTTGGTTTAAGTATTTTTATCGATTTAGAATATTTGCTTTAAGAAAATAAATTTTTGTCTTTTGAAGAAATTTAATTTATATTCTTTTGTAAACTTTGCAATATTTTAGTTTGCCCGGGACGAATTTTTAAGAAAGGTATTTAATTGCTTTTAATGTACTTTGCAAAAGAAGAAGGGCGGTCACCTTACGGCGAACGCCCTTGAAAAGTTACATCCAACTTCAATACTATTTCTTACAACCTTTTTTTGCCTTCTTAGCTACCTTTTTCTTAGCTACCTTTTTAACTGCTTTCTTTTTTGCCGCCATTGTTTTCACCCCCTTTTATGGTTAAATAATTTTCAGACTCATACTA
Source organism: bacterium (assembly GCA_041649255.1). Classification (NCBI taxonomy): domain Bacteria; species bacterium. The sequence goes on along the minus strand of JBAZNK010000010.1, from coordinate 22,286 downwards.
CATTTTGTTTTTTTATATCTCTTATCACAATATATAGTATAAGTTGCATTTATATTTTTCTTTGTCAAGTATTTTTTTTATTTTTTTTTATTTTTTTGACAAAGGATATATTTGAGTTAAAAGTTTTTAACAATGAAATACAATGAAAGAATACCGAAAAACTTTGATAATGAAAGGAATGCGGATGCAATGAAAAATTCCGATAACATTAAAAAAATAATTTTACAAATATGTAGTAATGTAATAAATTTTTATAATAAACTAAAAAATGATATAGTATTTTAAATTCTATTACAAATTATTTATTAAAAAATAAAATATAATTTTGATGGAGGTGTAATTATGAAAAGCAAGCGTCTTCAGCTTTATGGCGATGTTTGTCATGTTATTCGTTTGGAAAAAAACGATGAAATAATAAACTCATTAAAACAGTTTGCCATAAAAAATAAATTTAACAGGGGTGCATTTTTTTATGGACTCGGTGTCGGGAAAGACCTTGAATTGGGATATTTCGATGCACATAAAAAAACTTATATCAAAAAATTATTTAAAGGGGAATATGAGTTTTCAAGTTTTTCAGGGAATATTTCAAAATTTGAAAAAGATACAATAATTCATTGTCATGTAACTATTACGGATAATAATTTTAATGCTTATGGAGGACATTTGTTTAGCGGTATTGTTCCTGCGACCTGTGAAATCATAGTGTTCCCTTTGCTTCCTTCCGGGTTTTCTTCCCTGCAGCGTAAAAAAGATGAAGAAACGGGTTTGAATTTACTTGATATATAAAAATTTGTATTTTAATCTTGACTTCTTTAACGCGTAGGGTTATAAACAACACATTGAAAGGAGGTAAAAAATGGTTCTAAAAGGAAGAGTATGGAAATTCGGTGATAACATATCTACGGATCTTATATGTCCGGGTAGATATTTTCATCTGCGTTCAAACTTGCCGGAACTTGCTACACATGTTCTTGAAGACGCAGATCCGACATTTCCACAGAAAGTTCAGAAAGGAGATTTTGTTGTAGGGGGCAAAAATTTTGGACTTGGCAGTTCACGTGAACATGCGCCAACGATTATTAAACTTGCCGGCGTTTCGGTTGTTCTTGCAAAATCGTTCGCAAGAATATTTTTCAGAAACTCAATAAACGTGGGACTCCCGGTAATTGAATGTGATACGGATAAATTTAATGATGGGGACGAACTTGAAATTGATCTCGGAAAAGGTATAGTTAAAGATATAACAACCGGTTACGAAGTTAAAGTTCCGGAACTCCCAAAAGGGATGTTGAATATCCTGAACGATGGCGGATTGGTAGAGCATATCAAAAAACACGGAGACTTTCAATTAACCTAAAGGAGATAAATGTCACAAGGAATAATTATTACATTGATAATATGTGGCACAATTCTTTTGCTCGGTTTGGGTGGTATGGTTATTGCTTTTTACGCTATAAGTAAAGGAATGTCCTCTTTTGGCAAAATGATGACAGGAGAGTGTTGGGGGAATAAAGAAAAACACCACAACAAAAAAGAAAATAATATTTCCGAATAAACGGGATAAGTTAGACTAAGTTCCTTGTGGAACAAAGTCTAACTAACCGAATAAAATAATACATATTTTTAGGAGGAGGGATGGATATGGAACACATAAAAAAAGCAAATGAGCATTTCAGCAAACTCATTGAATCACAATCGAAACGTGTTGAGAAAATGAAAAAGACACCGGAATGGATTGACTATTCTAAAATCAAACCCATAATAATCGGAACTCTTGGCGGAGACGGAATCGGGCCTTATATAACAGCAGAATCCCAGAGGGTACTTGAATTCATATTAAAAGACGAAATTAAAAATGGTAAAGTACAAATGAAAACAATTGAAGGGCTTACTATTGAAAACAGAGTAAAAGTTATGAAACCGATACCTGACGATGTCCTTGAAGAAATTAAAAAATGTCACGTAACATTAAAAGGGCCTACCACAACTCCTAAAAAAGGTGATCCATGGCCTAATATTGAAAGCGCTAATGTTGCGGTGAGAAAGGAACTCGATTTGTTTGCTAACGTAAGACCCGTAAGAGTTCCAAAAGAAGGTATAGATTGGATGTTCTTCCGCGAAAACACTGAAGGCGCATATGCGCTTGGAAGTCAGGGAATTGATATTGATGATGATATTGCTATTGATTTTACCGTTGCTACGACACAGGGAAGCGAAAGGATTATAAGGATGGCTTTTGAATATACAAAAAGCCATAATATCAATCGCATAACTGCCGTAACTAAAGCAAACGTAATAAAAACTACGGATGGTAAATTCCTTAAAGCTTTCTACGAAATAGCGAAAGAATACCCCGGCGTAAACGCGGATGATTGGTTCATTGATATAACTACTGCTAAATTGATTGACCCGAAACGACGCAAAGAATTTAAAGTATTCGTATTACCAAATCTTTATGGCGATATTCTTACCGATGAAGCTGCTGAATTTCAGGGTGGAGTTGGAACGGCAGGAAGCGCAAACATAGGAAAACGATACGGTATGTTTGAAGCAATTCACGGAAGCGCGCCGAGAATGGTAGAAGAAGGCAGAGCGCAATACGCAGACCCCTGCAGTATGATAAGAGCTTGCGCGTTATTGCTAGATAACATCGGATATAAAAAAGAAGCGCATAAACTTGAACTCGCAATGGATATCTGCGGACAATACGAGAAAAAAATGACTATTACAGGAAGGAATACCGGCGCTACAAGTAAAGCATTCACAGATTATATAATGGAAACTATGGCATTACCGGATCTTGAGAAAAAGTGGCAGAGCTATCAGTAATTTAAAATAGAAATATTTCGTTTTTTGTAGGGAACGGTTATAAAAAATCGTTCCCTACAACATTTATGGAGATACTTCCTTTTCTGAAAAGCATTGCTTTTGAAAGAATCGGTGGTTCCGTTGAAGAGAAAAAAGCTTCTTCCATAATAATAAAAAAATTAAATTCCTTCGGCGCGCATCCTTATATAGAAAAATTTAAAATCCTGAGTTTCAAACCGGGAACTGCACGATTAACCGCAACAAAACCTTATGCAAAAACATATAAAGCGTATCCCGTAGGATTAACAGGTTCAGCAAAGATAAAGGGAAATCTTAAATACGTAGAATTAGGAGCAGAAAAAAGTTTAAACAATATAAAAAATAAAATTATTCTTATCAAAGGAAGATTTGATTACAAAAACTACAAATCTCTTGTTGAAAAAAAGGCAAAAGGGTTTATATGTATTGACCCGCCTGAAAAAAAACTCTCTTATTTTTCTATAGAAGAGAATTTTATCAAGCAATCAGGAAGACTCCCCGGCATAAATATTGATTTCAAATCGGGGTTGGAACTTCTCCGGAAACAAGCAAAGGAAGTAATTATTGAATCCTCACAAGAAGAATACGAAACGACTTCGAATAACGTAATCTCTGAAATAAAAGGTTTTCGTCTGCCCAAAGAAGTGATTGTTATTTGTGCGCATTACGATAGTGTTGCTACTTCTAAGGGTGTTATGGATAATGGAACCGGCAGTGCTACGATATTGGCTCTCAGCGAATATTTTATTAAAAATCCCGTTCATCGTACACTAAGATTTATATGGTTTGGCAGTGAAGAGCTTGGGCTCAGGGGAAGTATGGACTACACAACCAGACATAAAGATGAACTAAAAGAAATAAAAATAGTAGTAAATATTGATATGAGTGGGGATATTCTTGGAAAAAATGTTATTATCGTAACAGGAAATAATAATATTGAGAAATTCTTCAAGAAGAGTGTGATAACAAAAAACTCTGTTTTTGAAATTCGTCAAAGCATACATTCAAGCGATAGTTTGCCGTTTGCAAAAAATGGAATTCCGACAGTAGGTTTATCCAGATATGGGGGAGGGACATTCTATATTCATACATCCGAAGATAACATAGAGTTTGTAAATGAAGAATCTCTCCAAATAATTAAGAATGCTTCTCAAGACTTTATAAAATTTATAGCTAATGCAAAGAAATTCCCTTTTAAGAAGGAAATTCCCGGGGACCTGAAGAAAAAAATAAAAGAGTATTATTTAAATAGAAGGGGAATGAAATAATTTTATCAAACAAAAAAAAGGGTAGGTTGTTTCCAACCTACCCTTTTTTTTAATCAACGCTATTAAATCCAGCCTCTTAACTTCATAGCTTTTTCAACGCTGTCTATAGCTACCATATAAGCTGCATTTCTCATATAAGTCTTTTTATCTTTCGACATTTTCAAGACTTTCTGGAATGCAACCGTCATTTTATCGTCTAACTTTTCGTTTACTTCTTTCTCGGTCCAGTAGAAGTTCATATTGTTTTGTACTCCTTCGAAATATGAACAAACTACTCCACCTGCGTTACATAAGAAATCAGGGATAAGCAATATCTTGGGGTTTTTCCTTATTACCGCATCTGCTTCTGGAGTTGTTGGTCCATTTGCACCTTCGGCTATAATCCTGACTTTGGAACTTATTTTCTTTACCGTTTCTCCCGTGATTATTCCTTCTAATGCTGCCGGGATAAGGACTTCCACATCTTTTGACAACCATGCGTCTGCAGATTCTATTTTATATCCTTTAGCCATTGCCTTTTTATTGTCTATGGCTCCATACTGGTCGGTAATTGATTGCAAGAAAACGGGATCAATCCCGCTGTCTTTACTTACGGTATAAGATTTTTTATCGTGTCTATTCCAGTATGATACGCAAACAACTTTACCACCAAGCTTTATGAAATTTATTGCCGCGTATTGAGATACATTTCCAAATCCCATAATAGATGCTTTACAATTTTTTGCCTGAAGTTTTAATTCTTTAAGGGCTTCACGGACGGTAACAATAACGCCGAATCCGGTTGCTGCCGTTCTTCCGAGCGAGCCGCCGCCGCCTAATGGTTTTCCGGTAACTACGCCGGGATAAGATTTTCCTGTTAATCTTGAAAATTCATCCATCATCCAGCCCATCATTTGAGGTGTTGTGCCTATATCAGGAGCGGGAACGTCCATTAAGGGCCCAATATTTTTCCACATTTGATTTATCCAGCCACGGCATAATCTTTCTTTTTCTCCGTCCGAAAGACTTGCAGGTTCAACGACGATTCCACCTTTTCCTCCACCCAATGGAATGTCGGACACTGCGCATTTCCACGTCATCCAGGTAGCAAGAGCTTTTACGGTATCAACAGTTTCGTTTGCCGCAAAACGAAGTCCACCTTTATTTGGTCCTCTTGCATCATTGTGCTGAACTCTGAAACCTCTGAACACTCTAATAGAACCATCGTCCATTTTTATAGGTATATTAAAATGGAATTCTCTTAACGGTTCTCTCATTATCGCACGAGCAGACTTGCTAAGCTTAAGCTGGTCTGCAACTTCATCAAACTGCCTTTGCGCCATCTCAAAAGCATTCATATTTCCCCCTTTTCTCTAATAAATAAGCCACTTTCCCTCATATTTATATTAGCAGAGTTCATAATATGTTATTTTTATATTGTCAACTTTTCTCTTAATTTTATTATAGTAGATGATAAACTCTTTTCGTTTTTGCCTTTAATGTAGCTAGCTTTAGCAACTTTACTATTCATTTTTTATACAAATCTTTCAATGTTTTGATTTCTACGTGTTTTGTATAATTTTATTGAATATTAATGTTCCTTTTTGTAAAATTACCAATTTCCGGTTTGCAAACATTCATGAATTGTTCTAGCCGCAATTCTGCCGGCGCCCATTGCCGCTATTACGGTCGCTGCGCCGGTCGCTATGTCACCACCGGCAAATATCCTTTTTCGTGATGTTTTTCCGGTATTTTTATCCGTTACCAGGTTTCCATTTTTGCCGATTTCAAGTCCGGGCGTTGTTATCCCAATTAAAGGATTTGGTGAGTTTCCTATTGCCACAACTATAACATCTACTTTACTTTTAAAATTTGAATTTTCCATAGGGACAGGTCTACGTCTCCCGGAAGCATCCGGCTCACCAAGTTCCATTTTTATACATTCCATTTCATAAACAACGCCATTGTCGTTGCCATAATAATTAACCGGTAAAGTAAGGTAATGAAATTCTACGCCTTCTTCTTCGGCATTTTCTATTTCTTCAAGACGGGCCGGCATTTCGGTTTTCGAGCGTCTATAAACTATCATAGACCTTTCAGCTCCTAATCTCAAGGCAACGCGAGCACAATCCATTGCCACGTTCCCGCCGCCTACGACGGCTACGTTTTTCCCCAGAACTATTGGAGTATCATATTCAGGAAATTTATATGCATTCATTAAGTTTGCACGTGTTAAATACTCGTTTGCAGAGTATACACCATTATAGTTTTCTCCGGGAACATTCATAAACCATGGCAATCCCGCTCCAGTGCCTATAAAAATAGCTTCGTATTCCCGCAGCAATTCATCTACGGTTTTAATATTCCCAATTACATTATCTAATAACATTTTCACACCCAAGCTTCCGACATAATCAATTTCACGTTTTACAATTCTTTTAGGCAATCTGAATTCAGGTATTCCGTACATCAGAACTCCCCCAAATTCGTGCAAGGCTTCAAAAACAGTAACGTCATGCCCGACTTTAGCCAAATCACTTGCAACGGTTAAACCTGCCGGTCCACTGCCAACAACGGCTACTTTCTTTCCGGTAGAAGGAAGAATATGAGGCATTTCTATTTCTGCCTGCCCGGCTTCCCAGTCTGCCGCAAATCTTTCTAACCTACCAATAGCTATGGGAGCCCCGGGTTTATTAAGCACACATAATTTTTCGCATTGTTCTTCTTGAGGACACACTCTACCACATACTGCCGGCAGAGAATTTTTCTCTTTCAATACTCTTATTGCGGATTTGAAATCTCCGTCTGCAATGAATCTTATAAAACCGGGAATATTTATTTCCACAGGACAGCCATTAACGCAGGGAGAGTTCTTGCATTGCAGACATCTCTTTGCTTCAGCCAATGCAAGTTCGGCAGTGTATCCCAAAGCTACTTCGTTAATATTTTTCACCCTGGCTTCGGACGCCTGCTTAGGCATATCCATGCGATTTAAATTTAGCTTTGCCATAAATTCTTTTTTATAATCTCATTGCTCCAAATACTTAGTTTTTTATTTACTCTTTAAGGATAAAATTCACATTCCCATTCTTGTAATGAACGCATTTCTTCTTTTAAATACATAGAACGCCGTATAAACAAAAGGTCCCAATCTACTTGATGCGCATCAAATTCCGGGCCATCAACACATGCAAATTTAGTCTCTCCGCCCACGGATACACGGCAAGCTCCGCACATACCTGTTCCATCAACCATTATCGGGTCAAGCGCAACTATTGTTTTTATTCCGGAAGCACGGGTAACATCCGCGCAAAGCTTCATCATAAAAGTGCAACCAATAACTATGATGCGGTCAATTTTATTAGTTCCCATCGGAGCTGGATACGAACCTTTAAGTGCTTCGTCCAAGAGTTTCTTATCTTTTATAAACTTATCCAGGAATTCTGCAATATGTCCGGAATAACCTGACGAGCCATCACGAGTCACGGTGAAAAGCGAGTCTGAGACTGTTCTTATTCTGTCTTCCCAATAAAGTAATCGCTTATTCCGCGCCTCTATAATTGATATAACTTTATTGCCTTTAGCTTTTAATGCCCGTGCAATCGGCGATATAGCACCTATCCCGTAGCATCCGCCCACACAGATTACAGTGCCAAAGTTTTCGATTTCAGTTGGTTTCCCCAATGGACCTACAAAATTGAGCACGGAATCTGATTCTTTCAGCGCGCTTAACTTGCAGGTTGAAGTTCCCAATGTCACAAAAACAACGGATACTGTTCCCTTATCTGCATCCCAATCCGTTATTGTAAAAGGAATCCGTTCTCCTTTTTCATCCACCCTTACCATAACAAATTGGCCGGCTTTAATTTTCGCAGCTATTTCAGGAGAATACAAAGTTAATGAAAAGATGTTTGGCGCCAACTCATGTTTTTCTATTATTTTATACATTTGATTTTTTTATTTCCACATCATAAAGCTTTAATGGGGTCTTTGTTACCTGATCAAATGGAGGCACAAAAGGCAAATCAGCAAAGCTCCATTTTAGGAATGCTGTTCCAACAGGTAACTCATTATTGATTCTACTGTCAGTAATTATGGTACCTTCTTGAAATTTAATTTCAACGTCATCGTTCTCGCAAATATTCCGAGATTCCATATCGGAATGATTTAACTCAAGCACTTTTTCGCGTTTAAGGAATCTTATACCTTTAACTTTTTCAGCTAAAGCGCCGCCCCTGTAATTATCCGAGCCGTAGCCGAGAATTAGTTTAATAAGTTGCGGGTTTGTTTTATCATTTTTGATCATTGCTTTGTAATTATTGATATGCAAATCGTTTTTACTTTGCTTGTTTGAAACTACAGACTGCAGTTCGTTCATTATTTCTTCCGCCCTTCCAAAGTCAAATCCTTTAGCTCCAAGTTTCTGCGCTAATTCGCAAAGAATCCACCAATCAGGCTTTGAATCACCTATTGGTTCAATAGCTTTATTTATATACCTCGTATGTCCCATAATGTCAATAAAACTTCCATTTGTTTCTGCAAAACTTGCGGAAGGCAGGACAACATCGGCAAACTCCATCGCAACTGTGGGGAATATATCCTGTACGATTAAGAAAACATCGGGGTTGAGGTGGGCAATCTGAGTTTTGATTGGCACATTTTGCATAAGATAAAGGACTTTAATTTTTCCATTAGAGATATTCTGAAGAGTTTCTATAAGCGTTAATCCGGGAATAGTGTTTAATGTACAGTTCCATACGGATTCGCATTGTTTTCTTGCAGATTCATTTGATATTGACTGGTATCCTGGCAAGTAATCCGGCAATGTTCCTGCAAAAAGTGCGCCCTGAACATTATTTTCCGGCCCCAAAGAAATAACTTTGGAATTGGTAAGCGTTGATAGTTTTTCAATAACCATTATTGTATTTGCGGATGTTATTCCCGGACCATACATAATAACCATCGGGCTATTTGCAGCAAATATGCGGGCTGCGCTTTCCAATTCTTTTTCATCTACGCCTGTGATTCTTTTGATTTCCGAAGGCATAAAAGCGTCAAGAGATAGCCTTATTTCTTCGGTATAAGCTCCATTATTAAACAATTCTTTATCAATGAGAAGTTTCATAATGCCCTGCAATAAAACATCCTCTGTTCCGGGATATGGAGTTATTTTCACGTTTGCCAGTTTTGAAAATCCTTTAAAAATTGAATCAATCAAAACAAAAGGAACTCCCTTCTTTAATAATTTTTTAATTTCAAGAGCCATTACAGGATGCGAATAACCAACATCAGCGCCTACAACTAAAACACATTTAGCATCCATAGAGACATCAATATTGGGGAACAGCATTCCGGAAAGCCTTGCAGTGTTATCTATATTATTACTCCGCATCACCGTTCTGCAAAATTTTTGAAGAATATAATTATCTTCAGTAGAACAATTTGCTGAGCCTACGGCAGCAAAATTCTCTCCCTGACAATTTTTAATGTTTTCGGCAACAAAGTCTAAGGCTTCACCCCAGCTAACCTTTGTTAGTTTGCCATCCTTCTTAACCATTGGGCTTGTAATCCTATCGGGATGATGAACTATATTTCTAATGGTAAATCTTCCCCTTACGCACAATTGTTGTTCCTTATAAGGTAATGCACCAATTATTTTATCCCCTTTAATCTGCAAGTCAATCTGACAACCTGAAGCACAATATGGACAAGTAGTAGTACAGGTGTTTTCAGAAACTCCTTCCCATTTATTTCCTCGTTCAGACAGTGCGCCTGTTGGACAAATATCAACACAGGCACCACAGAATTGGCATTCAGTTTGATAAAGGGGTTGCTCAAATGCAGTTCCGATTGTTGTTTTAGGTCCGCGATAAATGAAACTAATCGCCCCAACACCACGAACATCATTACAAACATTCACGCAACGACCGCAAAGAACGCATAAATTGTAATCCCGATCAAAAAATGGAGAATTCCGGATAACCGCAACTTCTTTATAATTAGAAGCAAGAGGTAATTCTTTTAACCCAACATATTCAACTACTTTTTCCAGTTCGCAATTCTTGTATTTGGGACAAAATTTACAGCCGGTAGTAACGGGAAGTTTTCTTGTGCAAGACTGGGATGAAGCACAGTTGTCTTTTTCCTTACAAAGAAGACAGGCGCTCGGATGTTCTGTCAATATAAGTTCCAGAATATTTTGCCTAAGTTCCTGAACTTTAGGTGTATTAGTATGAACTACCATTCCTTCCTTTACGGTAGTGTTACAGGCAGTTGGATACCCTGATATACCATCTACTTCAACTATACATAATCTGCAACCCCCATAAGGACTAAGCTCTTTATGCCAACAAAGCGTTGGAATCGGGACTCTATGAAACTTGCACGCCTCTAACACGGTCCAATTTTCTTCCACTTTTACTTCTGTCCCATTTAATTTTATATTAATCATTTTTTTTCTCTATTGATTTTTTCCCGTCTTCTGTCTCTAAATCACATCTCAAACAACGACGCGCCTCTTTTATTATGACATCTTTTGTAAATCCTAAAGATACTTCCTTAAAATTATTATTTCTATCTTTAACCGACAACAAAGGCATTGCAGGTCGTTTCGCTTCTGTTATTTCCGTTTCGCTTAATTCTACCGGCTTAGGATAAATTGATGGCCTTGTTACTTTATATTCTCCCGTTAAACTTTCTCCTCTAAGGTATTTGTCTATAGATTTTGCCGCTCTCTTGCCTGCGCTAATTGCTTCCACTACGGTAGCAGGCCCGGTAACCACATCTCCACCTGCAAATATACCATCTCTGCTTGTAATGAGAACTTCTTTATCCGCTATAACGTTACTCCATTCACCAATATGAATATTATCTTTCTTATTTATATAAGAGGTATCCGGTTGCTCGCTTATTGCAGTCAATAATGTATCCAACTCCATTTTGAATTGTGACCCTTTTATCTTAACGGGTCTTCGTCTTCCACTGTTGTCTATGTCTCCTAATTCCATCTTAATACAACTAATGCCCGCCAATTTCCCCTTTTGGGTTATTACTCGCGTAGGCGCCGTTAAATATTTAATTTCTATTCCTTCTTCTATTGCGCTTTCTATTTCTTCCTTAAATGCAGGCATCTCTGCGATTGTTCTCCTGTAAATAATTGTTACTTTTTCGGTATCGGGTAAACGATTTGCCACTCGTGCCGCATCTATAGCCGAATTACCTCCACCAATTACACCTATTCTTTTCCCTGTCTTAATTTTCTTGCCTGAATTTATGGATTTCAAAAATTCTAATGAATCAATAACTCCTTCGGCATCTTCCCCGGGAATCCTAAGTTTTATACTCTTATGGGAACCGGTAGCAATAAATATTGCTTTATACCCTTGCGCTAATAACCCATCTATTGTTATATCTTTTCCAAGCTTAACATTTGTTTGGATTTCAACACCCGCCGATTTGATCGCTTCTATATCAAATTCAAAAACCTTACGAGGCAGACGATACTCGGGAATAACGCTCGTAAGCATACCGCCGGCTATGGGAAGCGCCTCATAAATTGTCACGTCATACCCTTCAAGCCTAAGGTAGTACCCACAACTTAATCCTGTAGGCCCGGCCCCGATAATGGCAACCTTCTGAGATTTATTTTTCTTTAAAGATATTTTTGGCTTCAACCCCGATTTCATAGCATAATCAGTAACAAAACGTTTTATTCCACGGATAGCTATCGGTTCGCCTCCATCGCCTGCTTTACATTTTACTTCACAAGGGTGATGGCAAACACGACCACACACACTCGGCAAAGGGTTATCTTTGTGGATTATATCAAATGCCTCTTTTATTTTACCTTGAGCGACTAATGCTATATAAGCTGGCGCCTCAGTGTCTATAGGACAAGTATGTTGACAAGGTGAAGATATTATTTCTTTGCATACCAATGCTTCGCACCGCTTATTTTTTATATGATTTATATATTCTTCCCTAAAATATTTTAATGTGCTTAATGCCGGGTTCGGTGCCGTTTGTCCTAACCCGCAAAGAGCTGTTGATTTAATTGTATGCGCTAATTCCTCAAGCTTGTCAATATCTTCCATTGTCCCCATACCCGTTTTTATCTTATCTAAAATTTTCAACATCTCTTTTATTCCTACGCGGCAAGGAACACACTTACCGCAAGATTCGGCTTGGGTAAAATCCAAAAAATAATGCGCTATATCTACCATACAATTATTTTCATCCATAACAATCATACCGCCAGACCCCATAATCGAGCCTGCTTCCTTGAGCGATTCGTAATCTATAGGAAGGGTTAGGCAAGATTCCGGCAAACACCCGCCGGACGGTCCCCCTGTTTGAATTCCCTTAAAAGCCTTATCGTCTAAAATTCCGCCCCCTATGTCATACACAATTTCTTTTAGTGTCATTCCCATCGGGACTTCTATAAGACCGGTGCGTTTCATCTTTCCGGCTAATGCAAAAGTTTTAGTTCCTTTGCTGGTTTTTGTCCCATACTTTGAATAATTCTCCGCACCTTTAAGAATAACGTAAGGTATAGTGCCAAGAGTCTCTACGTTGTTAATCACCGTGGGTTTATTATACAAGCCGGATACTGCAGGATAAGGCGGACGCGCACGAGGCATACCTCTTTTGCCTTCAAGAGAAGCAATCAAAGCTGTTTCTTCGCCGCAAACAAAAGCTCCTGCACCCTCCTTTATGTTTATATCAAAATTGAATCCTGAGCCTAAAATATTTTCCCCTATAAGATTATATTCTTGCATTTGCTTTAATCCTATTTTAAGTCTTTCAATGGCCAGAGGATATTCCGCACGAATGTATACATATCCCATATTAGCTCCGATCGCATAACCTGCAATCAAGATGCCTTCTAAAACCGAATGTGGGTCGCTCTCCCACAATGCTCGATTCATAAAAGCGCCCGGATCACCTTCGTCTGCATTACATATAATGTATTTCTCTTTAGAAATTTGTTTTCTACAAATATTCCACTTGTTGGCAGTAAGAAAACCTGACCCTCCTCTACCCCGCAAGCCAGCGCTTTTAACTTCCGCAATAACATCATCAGGCGACATTTTTAACGCTTTAGACAACGCTGAATAGCCATCATTGGCAATATAATGATTTATGTTTTCAGGGTCGATAAACCCACATTTACGCAACACAATACGAACTTGAGATTTAAGCATAGGGTGTTCAAAAAACAGAGGAATGCCGGGTATATTTTTTTCACCAATACTTCCAATGGCAAATTCCGGGCACGGGTCATCATTTACAAGATAGTTTTTAATAAGCGTGGCAACGATTTCTGGCGTAACTCTACCGTAAGAAATGCGAGATTGACCGGGTTTAATTATATCAACCAATGGCTCAAGATAACACAATCCGATGCACCCCACTTGCATAACTATAGCATCTATTCCATTTGATTGTAGTTCTTGTTTGATATTGTCTATCAACGATAATGCCCCTGCAGCTCTTCCACACGTGCCGGCGCCGACCAATATTACAGGTTTCTTGCTGTTAGCAAAGATATCCCATTCCATTGTAGCGGTTTGACGAATTTTTTCAAAATCCATTATTAAAAGGTCCTAAGCTCTTATTTTTCCGTCTTTAGGTTTTTTAAAAAGTTTGTTGCTTTAGTAGAAGTCATTTTAGTTTGAACGGTTTTATCCACAACTACAACGGGAGATAACGCGCAACATCCGACGCAAGCAACTCTCTCTAATTCAAAGTTATAATCTTTAGTCTTTTCGCCTATTTTGATATTTAATTCCTGCTCAAATGTCTCTAAAATTTTAGCGCCTCCTCGAACGTAGCATGCCGTCCCTAAACATACTGTTATATTATGTTTAGCGGGACGGGTAAACCTAAATTGAGTATAAAAAGTAGCAACTCCAAAAACTTCTGCTTCAGATACGCCTAAATATTTAGCTATATCTGAAACAAGAGACTTAGAAATGTAGCCATATTTGTTCTGAACTTTCTGAAGAATAGCAATTAATCCAGACCTCTTTTTACTACATTGAGTTAAAAAATCCGTTGCAGATTGTTCCATAAAATAAGCCGTAAACTAACATTGTATATTTGAATGTCAAGGAAAAAACGGAAGTTTATTCTAATACCAACTTGTTTCCCAGATGTCTGTTTGTAGAAACTTGATTTATCAAATCCTTTTTTCTTTGTTTGGGGGTTACTCCTGACTTATAATTTAATTGACAAATAAGCTAAATAATTTAGAATATCTTGTGCTTGAACTTAATATAGGATTCTACAACAAGTCAAGTAGAGTGACATTTTAACCGGGAGGGAAAATGCAGATACTATTAATAGTTACTTTGTTGATAAATGCAAATTTTCAGGCAGTAAAACCACCTTCAAAAGATGCAGACATAAAACATTCTCTGTTATTTAGTTCCCCTGACTCTCAAGTTTTAAGCTTGAGTGGCAGTAGCAAACAATTTCCATTCCGGGAAGAACAAGTATCATTTGACACTAAAGGGAAGTTAATGACATTGACCGCACAGGACGCAAAGAGAATAGGTGTTTTTCAGGATATAAAAGGATTGGTAAAAATGGAAGTTTATAAAATATCCCCTGTTTCCTATAGTTTAGAAATACTTCACAAAGAAGACTCAAGACTTTTAAGAACACGGGAAACTATTAACGAGGAAGAATTTAAGGTTTTGCAATTAAGAATAGATAATTTATTTTTGTCGCATCCCAAATTGGATAGAAGCGGTTGGGGACTCTTTGCGCTTACCTCGCTTCAATCATCAACAACCGAATGGGCTCCTTTGATGGCTCAACTTGTTGTGAATGATACAACGCCAAGTGATACAATGCCGAGCGATACAATTCAACAAATGAACACTGTTGCAGCAGCCGTCCAATTATTTACTTCGGCAGCGGGATTCTTTATTCCTCTTGCTCTGACAATTAACAAACCTGTTACTCTTGGCCAGGCCGGTTTTTCCTGGTCATGGACTCACCAGGGGTATGGAGTAGGGCTTCTTTTGGCAGATATAACAAGATTTTCGGGCTCGACGGATTATTCTAAAATCTATAAGGCAAGCGCACTTGCGGGTGGAATCTTAGGAGATTTTGTAGGTTACTCATTTGCGGGGAGAAAAAAAATAAATGAGGGCAGAGGCGCGATGATGGCGGAAATGGGATACTGGGGTAGTATCTATGGCGCACTTATCCCATATCTTGTAATCCCGGGCAGGTATGAAGATTGGGAACATCTCGGTTGGGAAAAGAGAACATTGGAAGCATTTACACTTTGTGGTTTGGTATATGGTGAACATTGGTGGTACAACAAAGGAAAAGATGTATATACTTATGGGGATTGGCTCGGATTTACAACGTTTGCAGGGTTATCCACGGCAACGAGTATGAATGTCTCTTCTTATCTCTGGGGGGGATTGGATTCGGGAATGACTGCTACAAAGCAGAAATTATATGCCGGCACGGCAGGCGCAATTAACCTTTTGGGATTATGGAAAGGTTTGCAGCTTTTTAAAACATCGGACCTTACACTGGTAGATGGTGTTGCTTTAACAGGTGGCACTCTGGCGGGAAGTCTTGTCGGCGCAGGTGTTATTATGTTGGCTGACTCAGCAATAGAAGATGGAAAAATTAAATTTTCAATAGGACTTGCCGGAGGATGGGCAGGGTATCTTATTACAAATAATCTCATAAGCCGCGGGCAGGGAGAACACTCATTGGGACTTAACTTGCAACTGCAACCCCAAAACCTACTAAACTTATTGATAAGCAAAAACGAAAATATGCCGTTTAGCGGGTCTCTAATTAGTGTTAAATTTTAAAGACATAAACCGGTAAGTTCAAAATCGACCCAAAAACAACCTTCTTGCAGTGTCTTCTTACTTATTAAAAACATAGCCTTATTATACAATTAAATAATTTGACAAAACGGCTATTTTAATTTATTTTTAACAATTATGCTTATGCGGGAAAGAATTATATCAACTATTGAAAAATACGGGCTTATCAGACACGGGGATAAGGTTTTAATTGCCGTATCCGGAGGCGCAGATTCCGTATTCCTTTTATGGACGTTAAAAAACTTGCAAAAGAAATATTCTCTTGACCTCCATATAGCTCACCTGAACCACGGACTTCGTAAAAAAGCAGACAAAGAAACGGAATTCGTTAAATCGCTTGCGCGAAATTATAAAATCCCAATTACAACGGGAAAAATAGATATAAAAGCATATGCGAAGAAAAACAAATTAACTTTAGAAGAGGCAGGTCGTGAAGCAAGATATGCATTCCTGAAGAAAGTAGTTTCAAAAATTGGCGCAACTAAAATTGCTACAGGACATACAATGACGGATGAAGTTGAGACTTTTTTTATGAGACTTACAAGAGGAACCGGACGCAAAGGTTTGTCTTTAATTCCTCCGATTAGAGATAACATTATAAGGCCGCTGATTGAAATTGAACACGGTGAAATAATCAGTTTCCTGAAAAAGGAAGAGATAAAGTACGAAACGGATTATTCAAATTATAATTGTAAATATACCCGTAACTTCGTAAGACATAATATTGTTAAGCATTTGTCACCAACTTTTGGGAAAAAAATAATTCAGTTCAGAGAAATTATGGAACGGGAAGAAAAAGTTCTCGAAAAACTTACGGAGGAATCACTCGATAAAATGGTGATCAAAAAAAACGGCACGATGCTCCACGGAATAAAATTAAACCTGACCGCTTTTTTAAACGAAGATGTTGCAATAAAAAGAAGAATAATTCGCAAATTAACGGAAAAATTAAGCTCGACAGTCCCTAATTTTGAAGAAACGGAAAATATAATTAGTTATATAACAAAAGCCAAACCCGGCAATGTTTTCATATCTCATGATATTCAGATTACAAAGTCCTGCGCCTCAATAAACTTTGTAAATAAAAAAACTTCTCTGCATCTAATGGAATCCGTCTCAGGCGGAGCGAGGAGCAATCTATCAGAGATGATATTACCTATCCCGGGAGAAATAAAAGTTGGCAAATACAAAATTTGTACTAAAATGAAAGAACATAATTCCCATAACGCAAAAAGCGGGGGGAAGTGCAAACAGTTAACTTTTGATGATAAACATAAAGTGTATTTTGATTTTGATAAACTTAACTTGCCATTATTTATAAGAGCAAGGGAGGCAGGCGATAAGTTTTTAGGGGCAGGATACAGTAAAAGTTTAAAAAAAGTTTTTATTGATGATAGAATTCCGGCAGAAGAAAGAATGGAAATTCCTTTATTGATAGACAAACTTGGTATTTTATGGATTATAGGTAAAAGAAGAGCGTATAGGGCATTTATAGAAAACAATACAAGAAAAATCCTTGAAGTAACCCAGCAAAGCTGGGTAAGAAGCTCTAATTCCAAAAGGGGGCTAAGAGTTTCTAAAGGTAAAGGCAATGGATGAAAATGAATAATAAAAATGGAACATCCCGCCACGGCGGTGATCATAAAAATTCAAATAAAAAACTTCCTCAAAAGCCATTTGTTGGAGGAATATTTATCTGGATATTGTTTATCTTAGGGCTTATTATCATGCTTTCTCAATTCGGAGCTACGAAAACAATAGAAATACCGTATTCGCAATTTCGTTCGCAAGTGGATTCGAATAATATAGCCAATATAGTAGTTATTGCGGATAGGGAGATTCAAGGAGAATTCAAAACTCCAATCAAACAGAACAATATAGAGTCACGATATTTTAAAACCCTTATGCCCTTTGCGGATGAAACTACGATATCTGAACTCATAATGCAGGGAGTTAAGGTAGATGCTCGTGCATTTTCTAATGTATTTTCCAGGTTTGGCCCGACCCTTTTTTTTCTTGTAATTTTGATTGTTTTTTGGTTTTTTATGTTTAGAAATATGGGAAAAGTGCCTAAAGATGCAATGAGTTTTGGACAAAGTAAAGCAAGAAGGGTAGATAACAAAGGGGACAAAATAACTTTTGAAGATGTAGCAGGTGTAGAGGAAGCCAAAAACGAATTACGGGAAATTGTCGAATTCTTAAAATTCCCGAAAAAATTTGAACGTCTTGGAGCCAAAATTCCAAAAGGCGCTTTACTTCTCGGAGCTCCCGGGACCGGAAAAACCTTACTTGCCCGTGCTACCGCAGGAGAAGCCGGCGTGCCTTTTTTCTCTATGTCAGGTTCGGACTTCGTTGAGTTGTTTGTAGGGATTGGAGCTTCAAGAGTCAGGGATTTATTCAATAAAGGAAAGAAAAGCGCACCTTGTATTATATTTATAGATGAACTTGATGCCGTCGGAAGATACCGTGGAGCGGGAATCGGCGGCGGACACGATGAAAGAGAACAAACCTTAAACGCACTGCTCGTAGAAATGGATGGCTTTGAGGCAAACAAAGGGATTATTGTAATGGCGGCAACAAATCGCCCGGACATACTTGACCCTGCTCTTCTAAGACCGGGAAGATTTGACAGGCAAATCGTAGTAGATAGACCGGATATACTTGGCAGGGAAATGATTTTTAAAGTCCATGTAAAGAAAATTCCTATGTCGGATGATGTTGACTTGAAAATATTGGCTCGCGGAACTCCCGGATTTTCAGGCGCAGATATTGCCAATACGGTTAACGAGTCGGCGCTTCTTGCAGCTAAAAAAGGTAAAGATAAGGTAGAGATGGAAGACTTCGAAGAAGCGAAAGATAAAGTTCTTATGGGAGTAGAAAGAAAGAGCCTTGTCTTGTCGGAAAATGAGCGTAAAAATACGGCTTATCATGAAGCAGGACACGTAATTGTGGCAAAATTTATGCCGGGAGCCGACCCCATACACAAAGTTACTATTATACCGAGAGGCATGGCACTCGGACTTACACAACAGTTATCCGTTGATGAACGGAAAAATTATTCCAGGGAATATTGCTTTACCCAACTCGCAGTTTTATGTGGCGGCAGGGCAGCCGAAGTCAGTGCTATTAACACCGAAACAACGGGAGCAAGAAATGACATTGAACAGGCTACCGAACTTGCCCATAAAATGGTTTGTAGATGGGGGATGAGCGATGTACTTGGGCCTATAGCTTTTGGTAAAAAGAATGAAGAAATATTCCTCGGAAGGGAGATTTCACAACACAGGGATTTCTCCGAAGAAACGGCAAAAAGCATAGATAAAGAAATTAGTAAGTTTGTCAGGATTGGCGAAACCAAAGCGAAAAATATAATTAAAGAACATATGAACGGTTTGCATAGTCTTGCAAAGAAATTATTGGAAAGAGAAGTTCTTACGGGGGATGAAATAGATGAAGTATTGGGGTTGGGAGAAAAGCCTAAACCGGTGAAACCCGTAAATAAACAAATATCGAAAATAACTAAAGGACTAAAGTCTAAGAGTAAGAAACTCTAAGGACTAACTTCTAATTAAAAATGGGATTTATTAAATTTAGGGCTGTAAATGCATTAGAAATTATAATACTTTCCGCTTTTATTTATTATTTCTTTTCTTTTATTAAAGGAACGAAAGCGCTTCAAATGATGTTTGGAGTGGTAAGTCTATTTGTCCTTGCCGTTGTATCCGATTTTCTTAAATTTGAAACACTTTCATTTATATTTAAGGGGTTAGGGACTGCATGGATAATACTTTTAGTGTTATTGTTCCAGCCTGAACTTAGAAATGCGCTTGCAAGACTTGGTGCAAGATTCGGAAAGGCGTTTACACAAGGAATAAGAATGCCTATTGATGAACTTGCAAAAACGGTATTTGCGCTATCGGAAAAAAAAGAAGGCGCCATAATCGTAATAGAAAGGGAAGTCTCGCTTAAGGATTATATTGATACAGGGCAATTGATGGAATCAAGGTTATCCAGCGAAATTATACTTACTGTTTTTACTCCTCTTTCTCCTTTACACGATGGGGCCGTTATTGTAAGAGGAAATACATTGGTCGCTGCTGCCTGTATTTTGCCTGTTTCCGAAAAATCATTGGTTGCTGAAATCGGAACGCGTCATAGAGCTGCGCTCGGTTTGTCCGAAGAAACTGATGCAGTATGTATCATAGTGTCCGAAGAAACCGGACAGATAAGTATTGCGGTAAAAGGAGAATTAATTACGAATATACCTAAAACAAAAGTAAAACAAGAACTATATAAACAAGCTGTATAAAAAAAGGAGCGTTTGAAATGAGTAAAAAAGAATATATGTGGGGATTTATTATCTCCACTTTAGCCGTATTTGGAATTTATCTTTATACCGTTCAGCCTTCTTTATCTTTCTGGGATTGCGGAGAATTTATTGCCTGTGGTTATTCTCTGGGAGTCCCGCATCCTCCGGGCTCACCATTGTATACCCTGCTTAATAAAATATTATGCTTTATCCCGTTTGGAAAAGAAATTGCATTCAGGGTAAATATGGGGTCGGTAATAAGCGGAGCCATTACCGCAGGTTTGTTATGGGTAATAGCCGCGAAAATACTTGTAAAAATGAAAACTCCTCAAACCAAAATGGAACATTTTATCATATCATTAAGCGCCGGTGTAGGAGCTATGCTCGGGTCTTTGGCATATACTTGCTGGTGGGGCGCAGTGGAAGCGGAAGTTTATAGAATGGCTTCTTTGATGGTTATGCTATGTGTGTTCTGGATATTAAGATGGCAGGATGAAATTCAGACTTCAGATAATAAAAGATTTTTATTTTTGATTACCTATATATTTGCGCTTTCCGTTGGAATACAACTAATGCCAATGCTTACTGCGCCTGCAATATTCTTATTCATATTGTTGAATAAAAAAGATTTGGATAGTTTAAGATTTATAGCAATAACAATGCCGTTTCTTGCCCTTTTTATGGGAATGTCGCTTGTTCTCGTTGGGATAATAGGAGTAGCAGTAATAATTTTCCTGGTAGTAACTTATCGTAAAGAAATGTTTGATGGAAAATTTATCGGGCTTGTAGTGGTCGGTTTTTTATTGGGAATAGGTAGCTATTCCTATCTTATGATAAGAGCGCATCATAATCCGTATATTAATGAAGCTGCTCCTACGGATATTCCGAAATTATGGGATGTTTTTTCAAGAACGCAGTATGGCCCTGCAAAACTTGGCGTAAGCACGATACTTAAAAGAGAAACAGAAACTCCGGAAAATAAATATAATATGGTACAGGCATTTGTATACCAGATCAAATTTTTTACGGATTATCTTACATGGCAGTGGGTCCCGTATCCAAGACAATCAAGATGGGAAGGAGAAATAGCTTCCAATTTCACTAAACTATCCAGCTTGTTTTTTAATATCATTTTTATAGGAATCGGATTGTTTGGTATGTGGACGCATTATAGGAAAGAAAAGCGTACATTCTGGTTGATGTTTACTTTGCTGCTTACGTTGACTTTCATCCTTACTTTTTATATGAATTTTAAGTTTTCGCCTTCCGACACTAATCCTCTACATAAACCCGCAGAAGTAAGAGAACGACATTATTTCTATGACTCGGCATTTACTTTGTTCGGCTGGTACATTGGTATTGGAGTATGGGGGGTAATAACGCTATTAAGAAATAAATGGTACCAGAGAATTATGTCTCCTGTTCTTGGGCTACTCGTTTTAGTTCCTATTTTTGGTAATTTCAACTCACATATAAACAGACGCGGGAACTGGATTCCTGACGATTATGCATATAATATGCTTAGTTCTTGTGATGATGGTGCCGTAATATTTACAAATGGAGATAATGATACATTCCCATTGTGGTTTGCGCAGACAGTAAAAAAGATTAAACCTAAATTAATGGTAGCGAACCTGTCTTTACTTAATACGGATTGGTATATAAAACAACTGAGAAGCTGGGGTGCGCCTATTTCTTTTACGGATTATGAGGCTGAAAATCTTATTCCTTTCCCTGTCATTAAAAATGGGGAACCCGTAAAAGATAAAACTTTATTCGTAAAAGATTTGGCAGTAAGAGATATGCTTGCCACTAATAGCGGATTCAAGTTTGAACCTAAGATTTTTATGCCCATTAAAAGAACGGCATTGCCTAAAAAGTATAGAGAAAAAATCCCGGCAGATATGGAACTCATTCGCCCGGATTATTATGTAAAACGCATTCCAAGAGAATACTGGGTCAGGTTGCCCGAAGAATATTTCTTGCCTGCAGAAGATTTTGCCAATATAGTTATGA